>JAABSK010000012.1 GCA_011390435.1 Desulfobacteraceae bacterium
CGCAATCTGAGAAACATCCATGTGACGGAACTGTTCATAAGGAATTTCATCCAACACCCTGATTTCCATTTGGTGTCGGCCCTGAACGGTCAGAGAGTGTTTGGGCAGTGCTGCCCTGGTGTTGTTAATGACCAGCGGCAGGATCGGTTTTTTCATTTTTTGGGCGAGGATAAACGCACCCGGTTTGAACGATTTGAGCCGGCCGGTTTTCGAACGGGTGCCTTCCGGAAAGATCATGATGGAAATATTGTTTGCCAGCAGACGCTCACACTGTGCGATCATTTTTTTCACACTGTCCCTGTCCCCCCGTTTGAGCTTTACATGACCGTTGAGCACCATATTCCAGCCAATAAACGGCAGCAGGAACACCTCTGCTTTGGACACCCACCGGAACGGGAAAAAAAGATAAAATGCCACCAGGATATCCAGCTGCGACTGATGATTGGACACGATGACATAACTTTTTGCCATGTCCATTTTCCGTCGGCCGATCACCCGGACAGACCAGGCCGGCATGCACCAGATATACATTGACGCCCAGAAAGAGGAAAAAAGATTTAACAGGATCAGACGCCGGTCCCAGAAGAAAGTGGTCAGAAACAATAAAAGGGCCAACAGGAACATGAGGGCAGAAGACAGCCCGATAAAGAGGATATATGCATATGAAAATAAAACCAGAACCGCATTTTTAAAGCTCATAAGGCGTTAGACTCTCCCAACCGTTATCCGTTACCAGTATGGTCTGCTCAAACTGTGCAGACAATGACCCGTCATCAGTTACCGCTGTCCATCGGTCTTCGAGAACATGCAGCTCCCGCCTGCCCAGGTTGACCATGGGTTCAATGGTGAACACCATTCCCGGAACAAGGGGGATTCCTTTTCCCCGGGTCCCGAAATGAAGTACCTGAGGAGGCTCATGGAAATCGATTCCCACGCCGTGGCCGATAAACTCCCGGACCACCGAACACCCCTGGCTTTCTGCATAGCTCTGGATTGCATGGCCGATATCCCCCAGAGTTGCGCCCGGCGCCACAGCTTCGATTCCCCGTTTCAGAGACTGTGCCGCCACATTGACCACCTTCATACCGTCTTTTGTGGGTGTACCGACAAAGAACGTTTTGCTGGCATCGGCATAATATCCATTCAGAATCGGAGTGATATCCACGTTAACGATATCACCATCCTTTAATACCCGGTCGCCTGGAATCCCGTGACAGATCACATCATTGACCGACACACACACACTTTTGGGAAATCCCCGGTAATTGAGCGGTGCCGGAACCGCGCCGGCCCGGATGGTTTCTTCATGCACAAAGGTGTTGATCTCATCGGTTTTCAAGCCCGGCCGGATCATTTTTTCCACCTGGTTCAGCATGGACATGAGCAGTTGTCCGCACGCCTTGATGCCCTCGATCTGTTCCGCATCTTTCAGGCGGATGTCATACCGGCGCAGATACGCTTCTTTCAGATTGTCCTCTATTTTCCTGTTTCTGCAGCAATTCTTATATTTTTTACCGCTGCCGCAGGGGCAGGCATCGTTTCGTCCAATTTTTACAGATCTTTTCGTCATTTTCCATCTCTTTTTACAGGATATCCCCACAGCGAGTGGGAATACGCATTTTCAACTCTGATATCAACAATACCGCCTATATTGACATGATCTGTGGGAAAATGCACGATTTTATTGCCGGTTGTCCGGCCAAACACCTGCTCAAGATAATGGCTTTCAGATTCAAATCCCTCTCTTTTTTTCTGGCTGATGCCTTCCACCAGAACTGCCACCGTTTTTCCCAGCAGTTTTTCATTATTTTTCACTGTATACTGTTCCTGCAGATCCAGAAGAATATTCAGGCGTTCCCGCTTCAGGGCTTCGTCAATCTGGCCGGAAAATCTGGCGGCAGGCGCTGAAGAACGGTCTGAATAGGCAAAGGCAAAAACAGAATCAAACCCCACCTGGCGCATTAGATCCAGGGTATCTTCAAAATCTGCCGATGTTTCAGAAGGAAACCCCACGATCAGGTCCGTGGAAAGGGCAATGTCCGGGCAGTGTGATCTGAGTTGAGCGATCTGCTCCAGATACTGCTGCCGGTTGTATCCCCGGTTCATTTTCTTCAGGATACGATCAGAACCGGACTGCACTGGCAGGTGCAGATGATTGCAGACCTTATCCAGTTTCTGGATGGCGGTGATCAGCTCCATGGACAGGTCTTTGGGATGGGAGGTGGCAAAACGGATGCGCTGGATTTTCTCCACGGCATTCACTTTTTCCAGCAGCCCGGGAAACGACAGGCCCGATTCCTTCCGACCGTAGGAATTGACATTCTGTCCCAGAAGGGTGATCTCTTTGATACCGGCATCAGCCAGCAGGGTGATCTCCTCCAGAATATGCTCAGGATCACGGCTTCTTTCCCGTCCCCTGACATAGGGCACGACGCAATAAGTACAAAAATTATCACAGCCCTGCATGATCGTGACAAACCGGGAGGTCTGATTTTCGTCAAAACCGCCTGTGTCCGGCAAGGCTTCATAGATTTCAGGTGAATCATCAATATCCACCTGTCGTTGCCGACCGGATTTCATGGCCTCGATGTGCTGGCCAAACCGTGAAAAAGCACGGGTTCCCAGAACAAGATCCAGATGCGGCACCCTGTCAAAGGCTTTTTCACCTTCCTGCTGCGCCACGCAGCCGGCCATCACCGTGATCAGGTGGGGCTTTTTTTTCTTGATGCTGGACAGTCTTCCCAGAAAACTGAAGGCTTTTTCCTCAGCCTTGTGCCGGATCGAGCATGTGTTGCACACCACGATGTCCGCTTTTTCCACATCGGTCGTTTTATCATAACCATACGCATTGAGAATGGCTGCCAGCTTTTCGGAATCATATACATTCATCTGGCAGCCAATGGTATGGATATAGGCAAGGCCGCTAAATTTCATCAAACATAAAATCCTTTTTCAAATCTTCAACAATCATCATGGCAGATGCCAGCCGGTCCGGAGCAATGGCCAGCCGGATCAACCCGCTACCGGCATCCAGGGTGGTGGCAATGGCAATCCCTTCATGGGCTTCGAAAATAAACCGGATAAACCCGATACGGCTTCTGGCCACCTGGTATGTTTTGTGAATTGTTTCCATTTTTTTAAATCCTGTTTACCATCAAGCCCTGCAATATATCATTATTGCCAAAAACTTCAAACAGTTAAAAACAGCTTTTTTTTCAAAAAAAAAGCGACTCTTGACATAGATCAATGTGATGGTGGTGGTGATACGGCATAGTAAACTCCAAAAGCAGGTTTGACCATATGATTCGTTAACTGAAAAAAAAAGGGGATTACCAATGAAAAAGAAACGCCTTTCAAGACGACACTTTATTCAAAAAAGCACCATGGGCATTGCCGCCTCTGCGCTGCTGCCATCCATTTTCAACAGCAGCAACGCCTTTGGATCAACGGATTCAACAGTAAATGAGATGTTCTGCTACCAGTGTGAGCAGACCATGGGAGGAAAAGCCTGCACCCGGATCGGAGTCTGTGGTAAAACCCCTGAAGTGGCAGCGCTCCAGGATCTGCTGGTTCACACCTTGAAAGGTTTGTCCATTGCCGCAGCAGCCGGACGGCGCGTCAACATCTCCGATGCCGAGACCAACCATTTCACCTGCATGGCAATGTTTGCCACTCTGACCAATGTAGAGTTTGACCCCTACCGCCTGGAAGATCTGCTTCATACATCTGTGTCCCTGAGAAATCAGATGATCAAACAGGTGAAAGCTGCCGGAGGGAATATTTCATCCACCAGCGACAGCCTGACCCTGAAACTCAAACCATCCCTGGACGGGCTGGTGAAACAGGGCCGGCAGTACGGTCTCATGTCAGACCCGGATATCGATCCGGACCTTCGTTCTCTCCAGCACATGCTGCTCTTCGGAATCAAGGGCATGGCCGCTTATACCGACCATGCTGCAGAACACGGCCAGGAAGATGAAGCCAATTATGAATTTGTTCACCGGGCTCTGGCTGCCCTTGAAGACAAGACGCTGGATGCCGGTGCCTATCTTTCCCTGATCCTTGAGTGCGGCGAAAAGAACCTCCGGGCCATGGAGCTGTTAAGCCTTGGTAATTCAAACGCCTATGGAGACCCTGTTCCCACGACCGTTCCTCTGGGTGTCAAAAAAGGGAAGGCCATTCTCGTGTCCGGCCATGACCTGATTGATCTGGCTGCAGTTCTCAAAGCAAGTGCAGGAAAAGGCATTTATGTCTACACCCACGGCGAACTGCTGCCAGCCCACGGATATCCTGAACTGAAGAAAAAATACCCCCATTTTTACGGGCATTACGGTACAGCCTGGCAGAACCAGAAAAAAGAATTTGACGAATTTCCAGGCGCCATTCTCATGACCTCCAACTGCATCCAGAAGCCCAAACAGTCCTATAAAAAAAATATCTTCACATCAGGAACCGTCGGCATGCCCGGTCTGACCCACCTGAACAAGAACAATCTGGGGCCGCTCATTGACCGGGCACTGGAACTTCCCGGGTATGCAGAAGACAGACCAGACATGGATATTCTGGTGGGATTCGGCCACAAGGCTGTTCTGGGCGTGGCAGATAAAATTGTCGCAGGGGTAAAAGATGGGTCCATTGGTCACTTTTTTCTGGTGGGCGGCTGTGACGGTGTGAAAAAATCCAGGAACTACTACACGGAATTTGTTGAGCAGACACCGGACAACTCCATTGTATTGACCCTGGCCTGCGGCAAATTCAAGTTTTTCAGACACCAGCTGGGCGATATCAACGGCATTCCCCGGCTTCTGGATGTGGGCCAGTGCAATGACGCCCATTCCGCTGTCCAGATTGCCGTGGCCCTGACCCAGGCGTTTGGTACCGATGTCAACGGTCTTCCGCTGTCATTTATCATCTCCTGGTATGAGCAGAAAGCCGTGGCGATTCTCTACAGCCTGCTCAAACTGGGAATAAAGGATATACACCTGGGGCCTTCACTGCCGGCATTTGTCACCCCGAACGTACTGGATATCCTGGTGAAAAACTATCGCCTCACCCCGATTGGAACCCCTGAGGGTGACCTGAAAAAGATCCTCGGATAACCCCAGGTCCGCAGCATGGCATAGGGTGCGCCAGACACCCCGTGTCATGCTGTCTGTCTGGTAAAGATGGTTTGTCTAATCACTCTGGTGCCGCAAAAATGTATCCAGCGCCTCGATCAGAACATTGGACAGAGAGGTTTCTTTTTCCTGGGCAAGCTTGGCCACCCGCTCGGCCATGGTGCAGGGCAATTCAATCGTGATTGACTGGGTGGGATCTGAGCATTCATTTAACAACGCCTTATCATTCATTCTGGTATCATCACTTTTTCAAAAAGTTACAGTATCATGTTTCATCCGGCAAAACGTTTGCCCAGGCTGCTATCATAACGGTTTCATCTTGACTTTTCAACAAGATTTGCATAATGAATCCTGAGTCGCCCGGCACTGTCCGTACCGCTGGCGCATATCATCTGATTCACCATACGTATCTGCCAGGAGGAATCTTGGAAATCTATATCGTTTCAATCACCGCGCTCATTGCGTCAACCCTGACCCTCTTTTCCGGATTTGGCCTGGGAACCCTCCTCATGCCGGTGGTTGCCATTTTTTTCCCTGTTGAGGTGGCCATTGCTGTTACTGCCATGGTGCACCTGGCAAACAACCTGTTCAAGGTTGTACTGCTCGGAAAAGAGGCAGACCGATCCGTACTGCTGCGTTTCGGCATCCCGGCTGTTGCTGCGGCATTTATCGGTGCACTGGTACTTGGATGGCTGTCAGATGCGCCTTCTCTTCTGGAATATACCGCTTTTGGACGCGTGCACCAGGTATCTTTGCTGAAACTGGTGGTGGGAACACTGATTTTAACCTTTGTCGGCCTTGAACTGATGCCCTGGTTCTCTGCCATTGCCCTGAACAGAAAATACCTGCCTTTTGGCGGTGTTATCAGTGGTTTTTTCGGTGGCCTGTCCGGCCATCAGGGAGCATTCCGGAGTATGTTCCTGCTCAAGGCCGGCCTGAACAAAGAGGCATTTGTGGCAACCGGCGTCATGGTGGCAGTCATGGTGGATATCTCCCGCATGCTGATATACGGCCGGGACATGGCCGGGCGAACCAGTGTTGAATGGCCCCTGGTGATTGCCGCCTCTGCATGCGCCTTTCTGGGAGCATATTCAGGAAAAAAACTGCTCAGAAAAGTGACCATCCGGGGAATCCAGATCATGGTATCCTTACTGCTGATCGTGATTTCTTTAGGAATGATATCCGGTATGCTGTAATTGATGCATCTTTTTGATTCAAAAGATAATTCTTGTTAAATTTCGACAAACCATTTATAATCATAAATTTTCCAGCCGGTTTCAATCCGTTCCGGCTTTTTTCAGTATAAGGAAGCATATGTCCGAAATAATTTTACCGCTGAACAGGTTTGAGCAGATGAACCTGACCCCCGAAGTCGCTTTTGCAACCCGAAAAGCCGGTTATGAAACCCCGACATCCATCCAGGAGCAGACCATCCCCCTTTTAATGGCGGGAAAAGATATGATTGGCCAGGCCAGAACCGGCACCGGGAAAACCGCAGCATTTGCCCTGCCCCTTCTGTCACGTATCGATCTGAAAAACAAACGCCCCCAGGTACTGGTGCTGACCCCCACCCGGGAACTGGCCATCCAGGTGGCAGCGTCTTTTAAAACCTATGGTGCAGGGCTCAAGGGCCTGAATGTGCTGTCTGTATATGGCGGTCAGAGTTTTGCCATACAATTGGCACAGCTGAAACGCGGCGTTCATGTTGTGGTCGGCACCCCAGGCCGGCTGATGGATCACATGCGCCGAAAAACACTGAGCTTTACAGATCTGTTCTGTGTGGTGATTGACGAAGCGGATGAGATGCTTCACATGGGGTTTATCGACGATGTGGAATGGATTCTGGAACATGCCCCTGAAAACACCCAGACCGCACTTTTTTCTGCCACAATGCCACCGCCGATCAGAAAAATTGCTCAGAAATATCTCAGCCAGCCTGAACAGATCAGCGTGACACCTGAAGACCGTGAACTGGGAAGCATTCACCAGAAATTTTTTCTGATCAAAGGGATCAAAAAGGATCAGGCGCTGGTACGAATCCTGGAGGCGACATCCTTTGACGGTGTAATCGTGTTTGTCAAAACAAAATCCGCCACCCTTGACGTTGCAAAAGCCCTTGAAAACAAAGGAATGAAAGCAGAAGCCCTTAACGGTGATCTGGCTCAGAATGCCAGGGAGCGGACCATCAACCGCCTGAAAAGCGGGCATATCGACATCCTGGTGGCAACAGATGTTGCCGCAAGGGGGCTGGATGTTGACCGCATCTCCCATGTGGTCAACTATGACATGCCCCCCAGGGTTGAGCCGTATATCCACAGAATCGGCAGAACCGGACGCGCCGGCCGGAACGGAGAAGCGATTTTGTTTGTCAACCGCAATGAAACCTGGATGCTCAAAAAAATCGAAACCGCCACCCGCCGGAAAATCACGCAGATCCAGCTGCCAACAAACACAGATATCAATAAAAAACGGGTTGATGCATTTAAAGAGCGCCTGACCCTGGCACTGGCATCCAGTCACCTGGAAACGTTTGAACACCTGATTGAAACCTATGCCCGGGAAAATGAAATTCCCCTGGGCCGGGTGGCAGCAGCACTGGCCAGCATGAACCATGGCAGCCACCCATTGCTGCTGCCGGAAGAAAAAGCAGCTCCTGTGCCGTTATCTGCCAAACGTACGGTCAAGTCTGCATCGCCATCGTCCAAAAGCAAGGTTAAATCTGTATCGCCGCCCGCCCAGACCCAAAGCAGGGTTGAACCGACACCACCGCCCCAGGGCATGGAACGCTACCGTATTGAGGTGGGTCGCCGCCACGGGGTAAAGGCCAGAAACATCGTCGGTGCCATTTCAAATGAGACCGGCCTGGAAAGCAAGTTCATTAAAAATGTGAGCATTGATCAGGATCATTCCTTTATTGACCTTCCCTTTGGCATGCCCGGCGATATTTTCAGTCTGCTGCAGAAAACCTGGGTCAAGTCCCAGAAAATGGCCATTTCAAAAGTTGCATGAAAAACAATCGCATCATTACCCTCTGATGGAGACCATACTCAAATACTTTACACCGGATGATGCCATTGTTGCCGATCTGTGCAATGGGCTGGCATGTCATCCCCTGGTGGCGACCCTGCTCTCGCTCAGAGGGATCACAGATCTTCAGGATGCCCGGTTTTTCCTGAATCCTGATCTCAAAAACCTGACCGATCCATTTCTGCTCAAAGATATGGACAAAGCGGTGGCCCGCATCTTACCTGCAGTTGAAAACAGGGAAAAAATACAGATTTTCGGGGATTTTGATGCAGATGGCGTTACTGCCACCGCCCTTGTCTGTGATTTCCTTGAACACTGCGGTGCGGATGTATCCTGGTATATTCCCCACCGCATCAAGGAGGGATACAGCCTTCAACCCGATCACATCCGCCAGGCATCAGAACAGGACATTGACCTGATCATCACAGTGGACTGCGGCGTCACCAGCCATGAAGCAGTGCAACTGGCAAACCTGGAAGATATCGATGTGATCATCACTGACCACCACGAGCCGGAAGCCACCCTGCCCGATGCCCTGGCAATCATCAACCCCAAACGAAACGACTGTACTGCCTGCCTGGATTTTCTGGCAGGTGTGGGGGTCGCATTTTTCCTGGTCATGGCACTGAGAAAACACTTCAGGGATCACGGATTCTGGGAGGACCGGCCAGAACCCAGCCTGCTCAGCTACCTGGATCTGTTCACCATTGGCACCATCGGCGACATGGTTCCGTTGATCAATGAAAACCGGGCCCTTTGCATTGCAGGATTCAAATCGATCCGTCAGGGTGCCCGCCAGGGACTCAAATCCCTTGCCCAGATTTCCAGGCTGGACATTGCCCGGATCGATTCTGATGACATTTCCTTTAAAATCGTTCCCCGTATCAATGCAGCCGGCCGCATCGCCCACGCACGGATCTGCGTATCCCAGCTGACAGACACAGACCGGTTTCAGACCGAAAAAACTGCCTCGATTCTGGATCAACTCAATGTCAAACGCCAGAAGATCGAGCTGGAAATTGTCAGCACGATCGAACAGCGGCTGGCCAAAGAGCCATCATTGCTGGACGGCAGACTCCTGTTCCTGTGGGATGACACATGGATGCCCAGTGTTCTGGGCATTGCCGCCTCAAGACTGTCCAAAAAATACCACTGCCCGGTGATTCTGATGTCGGTTTCCGGAGATCAGGCAGTGGGTTCAGGGCGGAGCATTAACAACATCAGCCTTCACAAGGCCCTTTTTGACAACCAGGATCTGATCGAAAAATTCGGCGGCCATGCCATGGCCTGCGGCCTGACCGTCCGGACAACTCACCTTGCCGCCCTGGCCCGAAACCTGCGGCATCACATCGCAAAACACTATTCTGATGCGGATTTTCAAAAAACAATGACCATTGATGCTGTTTTGGATTTCGATGATATCACCGGAGCGCTTGCACAGGAAGTGGACCGGCTTCGTCCCTTTGGCATGGCCAATCCGGAACCGGTTTTTGTCTGCAAGGATGTCCGGGTGGCAAGTGATTATATCATCGGCACCCTTCACCGGAAAATGGTATTGACTTCTGCAGCTGCAGGATCAACCGGCCATATGGTGGATGCCTTTCATTTCAATGTAACAGATCTGGACACCCTGCCGGATTATTATGCCAGAATTGCCTTTAAACTGAAAATCAATAAATTCAAATCGCATACCCCCCAGATGATCATTCAGGATCTTTAATTCAAGTTGACAACCTGCTGTTTCAATCTTACTCCTTAATCATATGGATCACATTTTTAAAAGGAGACAGATGATGCAGTATCAAGCCGTACAACTTGTTAAAAGGCCCGAAACCACCATTACACCGGATGTTTTCAAGATTGTTACATTGGAAACGCCTCAGCTGAAGGATGGACAGATCCTGATCAAACAGACTTACATGTCTCTGGACCCGGCCATGCGCGGATGGATGAGCGATGATCAGGAAAGCTATATCCCGCCGGTCGGTCTGGGGGAGGTGATGCGTTCCAGCGGCGTCGGAGAAGTGGTTGAATCACACAATGATCACTTTCCGGTCGGCACAAAAGTCAGTGGCATGTTCGGGTGGACTGAATATACCGTCAGCAATGGAAAAGGTCTTCAGCGACTGCCAAAAGGTGTTTCAGAAGAGGCGGTGCTTTGTGTGCTGGCGCTTCCCGGCGTGACAGCATACCAGGGCCTGATGAATATCGGTCAGCCGAAAGCCGGTGAAACCCTTCTGGTATCCGGGGCTGCCGGATCTGTCGGTTCCCTTGTCGGACAGATCGCCAAAGCAGAAGGCCTCCGGGTCATCGGATCTGCCGGGTCTGACGAAAAATGCCGGTGGCTTGTAACCGAGCTTGGGTTTGATGCAGCAGTGAATTATAAATCCGAAACATTGAAAAAGGATCTTGCAGCAGCCGCCCCGGACGGAATTGATCTTTTCTATGAAAATACCGGCGGACCTATCCAGGAAGCTGCTTTTGACCAAATGAACGCACACGGCCGTATCGTGGTCTGCGGTGTGATTTCAGATTACAACGCCAAAACCCCTGCAGCTGGTCCCAGCTGGGTGAATATTGTCCGGAAACGGCTCCAGATTCAAGGATTTGCCATGCCGGATCACTGGGATAAAATTCCTGAACTTTCAAAAAGTGTGGCCAGATATCTGCAGGAAGGAAAAATCAAATACAGAGCCCACGTAATTGACGGACTGGAAAGCGCCATTGCCGGCATCAATCTTCTGTTTTCCGGCGGAAATAAAGGTAAATTGATGGTCAGGCTCTGATTCTGACTTAATTTTTTTTAGTTTGAAAAGTGACAGGTTTTATTGTATAAGTACGGATTCATATTTGATGATTTTTGATAACGTAAGGATAATTTAATGGCTAAAGTCTTTTATACCGGAAACAGGGAAGCCAAACTGCTTTCGAAGATCGAATCGTCCAAGGAACGCGAAAAAATCAAGACCATCAGCTCAATCCGGGACAATATTGATACGTTCAGCAACAAAGTTTCCATGAAGCTCATTGAATCAGGCCTGATCGAGACTGTCTCAAAAACCAGCGTTCAGAACCAGATCGTCCGTTGTCTGGACACCCTCTGCAAGGCAGAGGATTTTGATATTGACTATATGGTTGCCCCTTTTCGGACCATTGTTTCCAATCCCAATATTGCCAGTCTTTACCTGACCGCATTTATCGTTGAAAAACTGATCAATCACAAAGATGTCATTGATGTCTACGGCAGTGACGAAGATATTTACTTTTGCATCCAAAAAGAGATGTCTGCACTGATCAACTGACCTGTCGCCTCTGTTTTTTTATTTCGCTTTTTCCAGAAGTTGTATCTTAAACGGATGAACGTCCCCTATTTATGAATATGCGGGTGTTTTCCGTGTTTGTGGACGTGTTCATGCCGGTGGATATGAACCTGTTCATCGGTAAGGATTCTGCCATTTTCCATCGAATAGATCTTGCTGGTGACAGCGCTGACAAAGTCAAATTCATGGGAAATCACAAAATATGGAATATCCAGATGGGTGAGGATGTGAATCAATTTTTCCTTTACCTGTTTATCCAGCCCGGCTGTGGGTTCATCCAGCAGCAGAACCTCAGGCGCCATTGCAAGGACCGCAGCCAGCGCCACCAGACGTTTTTGTCCACCAGACAACCGGTGGGTGACCTGATGCTCAAAATCCAGTATCCCCAGACGGTCCAGAACCGCTCTTGCCACATCCACGGCGTTTGAACGGGTCAGCCCCAGGTTCAGCGGCCCAAATGCCACATCATCCAGTACCGTCGGACAAAACAGCTGATCGTCTGAATCCTGAAACAGCAGCCCGATTCTGGACCGTATCGGCACAAAATCCTTTTCTGTTTTCAGCACGTTGCCAAATACGGTAACGGTGCCGGAATCCGGTCGGCACAGCCCCATGATCGTGTGCAGCAGTGTGGTTTTCCCCGACCCGTTCGGGGCCATCATGCCGATACGGTCTGTCTGCCGGATTACAAGGTCCAGGTGGTTGAGTACCGGCGTTTTGCTGCCGGGATAGGCATAGGAAATATCATCCAGCCGGATGATTGTCGCATGATCATTCATCAGTGCATCCAGAACAGTTCCAGCAAAACAAGACCCAGTCCTGTCATTGTGGTTCCGATTAAAAATATCCAGTTTAGTATATGGGGCGGATAAACGTCAAGGGTATAAAATGTACGGTTGAACCCCCGGCACAGCATGGCCTGATGAACCCGCCGGGCCCTCAACGAGGCCCGGACAAACAGCATCCCTGCAAGAAAGGCAAAGGTCCGGTAAGAATGCAGGTTGGTGCCGGGAACAAATCCCCTGAACCGGGCAGCCCGTAACAGCCGCTGATACTCTTTTTGAATCACCGCAATATAGCGATAGGACATCAGGAGCAAAAATACCATTTTATCCGGCACATGAATTCTGTGCAGGCCGCTGCCCAGGCTGGCCACAGACATGGTGGCGATCAGGGCGGTAAACATCAGCAGAATACTGACGGATTTAAGACTGATTTTGGCGCACAGCAAAAGCCCGGGATAGCTGACCGTAAAAACGCCCAGCCGGAGCGCAGTCTCTCCATCAAACGTCAATGGTAAGAGTACCCAGATCATAAGAAGAAATCCAAACAAGGGCTTGAGCCGCTGGATCACATCAACAAAATTCAGCCGGGCCATGGCCACCAGGCTGATGCCAACCACAAGGTATCCAGCCCCCACCTGAAGGCTGTCGCACAGGGCGGCGCTTACCGACAGCACCATGGCAGACAGAATGCGGACAGCTGGAGAAAGGCCATGGATAAAAGAACGCCCCGATACAAACTTTTCTTCAATCATGCTGTGTTTTTCTTTTTGAAACGAGAGGCCAGGAACGCCAGAAACACAATAACCGCAATGCCGACGATGATTTTTCCGGCAGAAGGGGTTTTTTCCAGCTGATGCTTTTTTTCTATTGCATCACGTGACTTCTGATCATCTTCAGACGCGGCGATTTCTTCATAAGGCAGCCGCCAGGTGGCCTTGTGGCCGGTTCCGGCATGCAGATGGATCAGCAGGTCTGATGTCACATGATCTGGAATCTTGAAGACATATTCACCTTTCTGATCGGTTTTACCCTCATGAATGATATTTTTGTTCTCATCCTCCACCGAGACCGGACACTCCCGGGCCTTCCGGTCTCCGCCAAAACCGCCTTCGATATAAATCATGCCGCTGTCCACCCAGGCAAAGACAATGACCCGGTGTGCAGACACGGTTGCAACAAGGGTCAAAACCAGCGTCAGGACCAGACAGCACAGGGTTTTAATGTTCATTTTTCTTCCCTGGTATAATTTCAGGATAAACCTTGATGAAAAAAGACACGCAAAACCCGGTCACAATCCCCTCAATGATCATGACCGGAACATTGGCGGCCAGAATGACCAGACAGGTTTCAAAAAAATTTTTCTCTGTCAGCCACAACGCGGCAGTGAGCAGCAAAGACGACATGAAAATTGTGCCTGAACCGGCCAGCACGCCAGCCACAAAGCTTAACCGGGGAGATTTTCCCAGCAGGGGCACAAAAAGATAATGCACAGCCACTGCCGGGGCTGCCATGATCACCACATTGATTCCCAGAGTGGTCAATCCGCCATATTGAAACAGCACCGCCTGGAGAACCAGAGCGGTCAGAATTGCAGGGACTGCTGCAAATCCCAGCAGCAGTCCCACAATTCCGTTCAGGATCAGATGGACACTGGACGGGCCGATATTCACATGAATCAGTGAGGCCACAAAAAATGCAGATGCCAGCATCGCCACATGGACCAGATGGTCATAATCGATCTTTTTCAAACCGATGCCGCATCCTGCTGCTGCCATGACTGCTCCGGAAATCAGAACCGGCCCGGACAGAACACCCTCGGAAATATGCATTTATTTTTCCTGCCACCTTTCAAATTTTACCCAGATTACAGCGCCCAGTTCAATTGCTTTTTCCTGACCATTGTGGACTTTTTTCTGATCTGAAGTGGATAATGCGGCAAATCCCCACCACCCGGCAACAGGGGCTGCATAGGTAAACACACCGTTCTGATCCGCCTTGATGGTCTGGGTGATCATGTAATCCGCCGGGGCTGCAGCCGTGTTCTCTCGATTAAAATATTCAACCTCCACCTCTGCAAAGGGCACGGCTTTTCCATCCAGTTTCACAATACCCTGAAATACATTACCGGCATACAGGCCAAACGGTTTGGACAATGGAACAATCTCGGTTTTCAGCCCCACTTCCATATCCCATCCTTCATCATCACCAAAGGCTGCCACAACTGTTTTGGTGTAATGGACAATATAGCAGTCTTCAGCAGGTTCCCAGTAAGGCGCCGGTTCCATGACAAAGGCATAGGCACCAGGACGTCTCACTGTATAGGCACTTTTATAGGCGGCATGATCCATTACAGATGCCGGTTTCAGCGTGGCAGCCAGATCTGTTTTCACATCGCTGTGCACCACAAAAAAAGCTGCAGGCATTTCCAGAGGCATGCCCACCATTTCAAACGGATGAGAAAAGGACAGTTGAACATCAATGGTCCGATTGTCTTCCTGCATTACCATGGTATCCGACGGAATCACCATACCAAAATGGGCCTGAGAAATCCCACTGAAAAGACAGATTATCAGGCCGGCCTGCAACAGTATTTTACACCATTTCATCGAATGTCTCCTTAAAAATAAAAAAAACCACCAAAGGGATTTCGAAAATTCATTTTCGAGGGTTGTAACCTTCGTGGTTTTACGTGTGTCTGTGGATGTGTTTGATACCCGTTTCCAGACTTCGTGCCTGAGATTAATCGTTTTCCTATCGTTTCTGCTCTGCAAAGTCAATACAAAAAAAGATGGACATGCCGGATCATCCTGAAACTGCCGTGTGATCCGGCATGGTCAGACGTCCGTTTATTTTCGAACCCATTGACCTTCCGGTGTCTGAAAATACTGCCCGCTGAGGGTTTTCTGGGCTTTTCGATCTGCCTGGGCTTTTTCAACCACCTCAATCGTGGTGTTCTGCTGTTTTGCAAAATGGGTATAAATGGCTTTCCGGTCACGATTTTCCGCAGCAACAACTGCTTCTGCCTCACGGGCAGCACCAACATAGCCCAGATACCCGCGATTGTCCTCTCCCACGATACCCTTGTTTTTTAATTCCGTAATCACAGGAAGACGCTCAATCATTCTTTCCTTGATGTCGCTGGCCCAGGCAATCTGAGAGATTACCACACAGCAGACAATGAGCAGCACCTGAATTTTTCCGATATTACCTGCTTTCATTTTGCCTCCGATTCATTTAACCGGGCTTCTTCAGCCTCAATATCATCAAAAAAATCATCCAATGCTCTTTGAACCCTGACATTGACGTCAACGGTGATATGGATGGGTTTGATCTCCACGGGCTTTAATTCCACCTGGTGGCTGGTCTGACAGCCCGAAAAAACAAAGACCGCAACCAGGATTGCGACCCCGAACAGTATTCTGGGCATAGATTCTCCTTTTCATTGTTGTAAAATGGTATTTAATTTATTACCAAACTTTATGACGTCATTAAAGGGAAGATTCAAGTTGACATCCAGCTTGATGCCTTGAAAATTTGACCCCGGGCTTGACGCATCCACCCTGACAAACCGTCCCACATCTGTTTTGTATTCAAACGGCAGAACGCCGGAGGGTTTTCCATCCATCTCCATGTTCACCAGAAGGGTGTCATCCACCGTGTTGAACACCAGTTTTGCCCACTGGTAATCAAAATTCTTTAATGCTTCTCTGGCCAGATCCATCTGGGAAAACTGAGGACTGTCCATGGGGAGACCCGCTGTCAGAAGCTCAGTGTTCTGAATCCTGATTTTTCCGCCACTGCCAGGGGTTGAGAACAAAAAACCATTGTCAAATGAAATATCACCTTCCTGGTATACCACAGGAATGCGGCCGTTGAGTGACCCGTTCCCTTCAGCTGAAAACGCACCCATCTGTTCGAGCAACTGGGCCATTTCCAGGCGGTCGCAGTATAACGATAATTCATAGCGCTCTGACGCCTGGGGAAAACGGATCGCCTCGGTGGTCACCTGGCCGTTGCACCATTGAAACCGGATGTTTTCAACAAGCAGTGCCGGGCCTTTTTCAATGGAAAACCGCGCTTTGGCATCGCTGATCTGGACGGTATTCAACGTGATCGCGTCAACCGTCACATTCTGGCCGGGAATGGTTTGAAACGCCAGCAAATCGCTGAACTCAATGCTGGAGCGGATGCCTTTGGCAGTCAGTTTGGCATCTGGCAGCGAGAGCGTTGCCGCTTCCAGATCCATGCGCATGGATGAAGAAACCTGGCGGTTGTCAACCACTGCCTTTCCCCTGGCAGAAACCCTGGCATCAAACCGGGCGGTTTGAAGATTTTTGGGCAGGTGTTTCATCACCGTCTTATGGGTAAGCAAAACCGGATCAAGGGCAAACTCCAGACTGCCTTCCACCTGGTTTTTCAGGTCCAGATGCGCAGAAAACCGCACGGCTGCGTCCGGAACTTGACGGCAGTTCAGGTCCCCTTTGATCAAAAACATTCGGTCGGCTGCCTGGATCACGTTTCCTTTTGTTGAAAAATCAAATCCGCCAGCATGGGAAATGGCGGCAACCGCATAGGTTCCGGCATCCCTTTTCTGCGTCGCTGGATATTGCCAGGCCAGATTCATATCGATGCCACGGGCAGTCCATTTTTTATCGGATGTCGCCATCCTTGCACCAGCAGCCTGAACCTGAGCCTGGATCACAGGTTGCCGGTTTTGATCCTGCCTCAGCTCGCCTGAAATATCCACACGGGGAATGGCAAGGCGGATGGTTCTGCCGTCTACAGGTATGTTGAATGTCGCCGGCGCCTGCGTGTTCATGCGGATTTCGACCCCATCATCACCGGTCAGTGCCATCTTTGCCGCATAATCAAACCCGACAGGCACTTCCTGTTTTTGGGAAACGCTCCCCGCTCCTTCGATGTAAAGGAGATCATCCTCCAGGTGTGCATTTGCCTGGAAAGGGCCGATGATCATATCGTCAGGCAGCCTCAGGCCAAACCGGGACACAACAGCGGGATCGATCTTACCTGCTGTCAGCTGCATTGTTTGAATGCCGGTGTGGAGATTCCCGGACAGGCTGCAGGACAGGGGTTGACCCAAAACAGAAATTTCAGCCTGGGCTGTGATCGTTCCATCAGTTGAATCCAGAACAGCAGAAGCGTCTATATCGATCTCAACGGGCCTGCCTTTTATCGTTAGCAAAAGCCGTGCATGTTGAAGGATCAGTTTGTCCGGCAGGATCGGCAGTACTGATTCCGGAAACGCTGTACGCTTTTTCCCTGAAGGCGCTGGCCAGTCAATCCCATGGATTTGAAACCGGTGATTGTCATCCAGGCTGGCCTGAAGCATGAGGCCGGATACCACAATCTGCTGGATATCAGGCGCAGCTTTGGCAAAAAGGCGATAGTCAATGTCAATTCCGCCAATGTAAACTCCTGGATTGATCCGGATATCGGAAAAAAAAGCATTCACCAGGCTGAGTTTTTTGATCTTGAACTGAACCGTTTCAAGCCCGGCAGTTCTTCCAAGGTATTTACCAGCCTGAACCGTCAGCAGACGGGGCAGGCTGACATAGACAAGCAACAGCAGGATCAGGCATCCCATTGCAATCAAAAGCGCATAAAAAAAGGGTTTTCTAAATTGCATTTTTAATGTTCACCGTTAGATACAGATCCCCTTTTACACCGCTGGCAGCTGTCTTTCCCATCCTGGACAGGCGAAGCCGGGTGCCCTGCCTGACGCCGGGTGGAATTTTAACCTTGTACAGCGGCTTGTAAAACCCCCAGGGGATGGTCACCATTTTGGTAGCGCCTGAAATGGCTTCAAGGGATGAAATATCAATATTGCCGTGCAGGTCCGGAGTATCTGGCACACCTGAAGTTAAAATCATCTGCAGACGGGGGGTGCGTTTTTTTGCGGTCAGCCGGCTGATCGTCTCTCCTGCCCTGGTGTGGGGCGTCCGGGAACTCATTTTCACCAGGGCAAGTCCGGCAAGAAATCCACCAATGTGTGCCCACCAGGCGATTCCAGCCCCGGCGCTGCTGCCGGCAGCATTGAGAAACTGAAATAAAAACCAGACCCCCAGAAACACGAAAGCGGGAATCTCCACAAACCATGGAATGATGATGATGGGAATCACCGTTAAAATCCGGGAACGGGGAAACAGTAAAAAATAGGCCCCCATCACGCCGGCAATGGCACCGCTGGCACCAATGGTGGGGACCATGGAAAGGGGGTTCAACAGAAAATGGGCTGCCCCGGAAATGATGCCGCAGACCAGATAAAATCCCAGATACCGGGCCGGTCCCAGGTATTCTTCGACATTGTCACCAAAGATGTACAATGTCCACATGTTCCCGATAAAATGCAGAAAACTGCCGTGCAGGAACATATACGAAAAGACACTGAACAGTTGATTGAACACTGAAAAATGCCGGGCGACTTCATGAACCGTATATTTGGCAGGAACAAGACCATAGGTGTAGAAAAACGCATCATTTTGCATGCCCACCTGAAGCTGGAGCAGGAACACAAAAAGGTTCGCACCCATCAGCGCATAGGTCACCACCGGAAGACTCTGGGATGGCTGCATATCCCGGATAGGGATCACTTCACCACCTTCAAAAGATACTCTGCCTCAAGTGTGGATTTCAATTGTTTTAAAATCACGAGGACACTGTCTTCAACCGTGGGTGTGTCTGATCGGAGAATTTTTGCGCATTGATCGAAAAGCAGCGTGTTTGTTGAATCAAACCCGACCCGGTGGCGGATATACTCAAGCATGACAAAATACAGTTTGTAAATTTCAGAAGGCTTGAACCGCGCAATAAAGGCTTTTGTTTTCATGGGCAGATCCTCAACCAGAACCTGAACTGCCTGCTCAATTGTCTCGGGGAAATGCTGTCTGCCCAAGGCGCTTGCCGGCACATGCTTCTTGATCTCTTCTTCCTGATCTGTGTCCAGAAACAGCAGGTAAAGCATGGTCTCAAGAACAATTTTCACATCCAGATAAATATCTGGAAAGCGGCTCAGGCGGGGACCGGCCACATTCAGCACCTGAATCTGATTGTTCTGGACAAAGGCCTTTGAAACAATGGCTGCTTCAAATGCTTCTGTTGTCAGCAGATCGATGTGACAGACCGGTTTGTTGATCTGGGCGGCGAACTCCCAGGTCAGTTTTGATCCGCCGGACAGCTTTCCATATGAAACCACCAGTGTACCGTGGGCATCCCGGACGTTCTGTCGGGTCCTGTCCGTATAGCCAGAAGAAGCCATTTCCGTGACCTGATAGATGTCCGGCAATGGTCCGTCTTCTGCTTTTCTGCCCTTTGGCACCCACCCGCCATGGGCAATATTAAATGTAATGGCCACATCCAGCGCTGCTCTGTCTGCACCGCTCTGGCCGCCTGATATGATCTTTTCAACCATTGTTATTGCATCACCATTGAATAAAAAAAATCTTTTCTATCTTACCAGTAAAGGGTATAAGTTCAATATAATTTTATCATTTTAATCGATTTGCATGGGATCTATGAACATACCATCCAGAAAAGAATGTTTCCGGCTCATCAAAGAAATGAAAATGATGGATCATATTATTGATCACTCGATCATGGTTTCCAATGTGGCCCTGTTTTTGAGTCAGAAGCTTAAAAAACATGCCCCGACACTGAACACACAGTTGACCACATCAGCAGCGCTCCTCCATGACATCACCAAGACCAGAAGTTTCAAAACCCGTGAAATCCATTCTGAAACCGGAGCCATTATTTTGACCCGCATGGGATACCCGGAAGTGGGAGAAATCATCCGCCAGCATGTTGTTCTGGATGTATATACACTGGACACTCCGGTGACTGAACCGGAAATCGTCAATTACGCTGACAAGCGGATCCTGCACAATAAAGTGGTATCGCTGGACCAGCGGATGGAATACATTCTGATGAGATATTGCACTGAAAACCGATTCAAGGCACGGTTTCAGATCATGAGGGACAACACGGTGAAACTGGAACAAAAAATATTTACCCATCTGGATATTTCACCGGATCAACTGGCAGACTGCATCCTCCAGACCATTCAACGGACAGATTAACCAAAGGGTTGCCCATCCACCACAAAACACTGGACGATTTCAAACAGGTCATTGATTGAAAAAGGTTTTGCCAGAAATGCGTCTGCGCCCTGGATCCGGGATGTTTCCGCATAAGCAGAAACACAGGACATGATAATGAAAATCTTGTCCGGATCTTTTTCACGGACTTTTGCCAGGAGTTCAAAACCGTTCATCCGGGGCATATCCACATCTGCGACAACGATATCCACTGCATTGCCCTTTTGAATATACTCCCAGGCGTCCAGAGGATCTTCAAATGAAACCACCTTCCGGTTCACACAATAGGACAGTGCCGTGACCGCCAGCTGCCGGATCATGATATCATTGTCAACCACCAGTATTTTTACATTGTCAATAATGGCCAGCTCTCCCGGATACAGGTCAGGCGACTTTTAACACTGAATCAAACAGTTCCATTTTTTCATGGGGAAATACCAGTTCCTCGATCATGGCAATATTGTCAGAAACTGCCTCTCTGCGATGAATCCCCATGGGATAGTGATCATTTACAATGGCGACAGCCATGATGCTCAACAGTTTTACCCGTTCTCTGAAAAGATGGACAGATGAATTCAACTGCAGAAAAGAAAGCTCCTGGTGCATGACCATCTTGTGGACCAGGCCGGCATTTTCAAGCGCGGCGTTCTTTCTGTATTCTCCCACCGGATAACCTTTCATGGCTGCTTTCACAATTACAATGAGCAAATGAAGCCGAAAAAGAAACACATCGTTTTCATTCATGGGACGCATCAGGTGGGAACGGCTTCCAAATCTTTTCATGGTCAAGACTTTTTCATGCGTGCGGTTCATTAAAAATCACTTGTTCTTTGTCTTATCATATCTCTTTAATTTATCAACCCTTTTCTCACAGGCGGCAGATTTTGCTCTTCGCTGATTTTACTGATTTCAGCAATGAGCGTCCGGGCTCGGAGCTGAAGATCTGTGACGGATTTCTGATGTTCTTCCTCCGCAGTGTTGCGGGATGCCATCAGGGCTTCAATCTCTTTTTCATACCTGCGGTACATCTCAAATCGCTGCTCTATTTTATCTTTGAAATCCCTTGCTGCTGCCTGAATCAAGGGAATGAGATAGGCCTGTTCCAGTGTTGACCGGTACTGATTAAACTGTGCGGCAAGGGATCGGATGCTCTCTTTTTTGATTTTCCGGGCCGCCCTGTCCAGTCCCGGAGAAAATGACACCTGCGATTGTCTTTTGGAAAGCGCTCTGAAAATCTGAACCAGGGTGTGCACACCAAAGTCACTGAATGCCGTCAGTCGGACCCGGGTGCTATACGTTGCCCTGAACATCCCTTCCGGCACTTTCAGATCCAGTAATTTTTTAATTTTTTCAATATCCACCGGTGCCATTTCATCGATTGGCACTCCTTTGGAATCACTCATTTTTTGGTGTGTCAGAAATTCTTCCAGTGCCGGTGCAGTCAGATCAATCCGATACGCATCAGACAGCGATTGAAAACAGGATACAATCCCGGCTTCCTGTTTTCTGATAAAGGGTTTTATCTGAAGGGCGACCTGTTCAAGTCCATAACCGTTCAACGCTCGTTGCACATCCTGAAATATCAGATACAGGACGGTGTTGAAACCTGAATCTGCTGACGCTGATCGATAGGAATCAATATCAACGGCAAGGGTCTCAACACATTTCCGGGCACCGCGCAGAAGATCCAGCCGGTCCCGTTCAAACACATCGTCCAGTGCGGATCGAACATCTGCCACAAGTCCGTCCACAGCCCTGTCAACAGACCCGGCCACAATGGTTTCCAGGCGGGTTGCATTCTGCCGGAGGCGTTCAAGTTTCTGTCGCGCACCCGCCTCACGGGTATGGTCTGAACTCAACAGATCCAGCACAAGCCCTGCATGCTGATCCAGATGGGACATGATAATGGCAAGGCGCTGCAGGTGATTGGACACCAGCAGGCGATGCTGATCCGATTCAATAGCGCGGCCAAAGGCCTGTTCAAATGCGGCTGTATTTGTATCGCAAAAATCCACCAGCTCCTTTTCCGCCTGCCACATTGCCAGCCTGGCCTGATCTTTTTGTGTCAGCTTCATCCCTTTGCTGCCAAACAGATGGTACAATACAGAAAAACTGAAAATACGAGGCTGAATCTCAAGAAACTCAAGGTGTTCACGAATATCTGACTCTACCTTGATCAGATCTTCCAGACTGTCGTGTTCAGACAGATCACAATTGATAATAAAAAAAATATTGTCCAGCCGACCAAGCTGCTGAATCCGTTTTAACAACAGGATATCGGACTGCCGGAGTCCTGTTCTGGAGCTGATGCAGTAAACCGTAAGATTTGCAGATTCAAGGTAGTTCAAGACCTGGGACAGCTGGGCAGGATCTGTTGAATCCGTTCCCTGGCAGTCAGCGATCTCAACCTGGGCATCAATTGATTTTCCATACACCTCAAGACAGACGTCTTTTACGAAAAACGCCCGGTCAGAATCAGATGTGTATCTTTTATGTGCGTCAAAATGGTTCCCGGAAAAACAGACGGCATTTTCATCTGCCTGGACCATTTCTCTGCAATCGTCAAACCCGTTCAGGGCATGCTGGATCATGAGGGTTTCAGGTCGGATATGATCCTGAGTGACAGAAAAATCCCGGACAAGACGCCGATAAACTCTTTTGAGGAACTTTCGGTCGTTTTCCCGCCGGATGTCAAACCCTTCCGCGTCCAGTCTGCCCGACTGAGACCCATTGTCATTTGCCGGGAAAAGCATCAGGGCATCTTGAATCTGTGCATTGATCTGATCCCAGGACTTAAAATACACCCAGGCCTGATTTTTTCTCCCTTTACGGATCCGTGTGGTGATTGAGGTCACCACTCCGGCTCCCCGCTGAACCAGCTCCTTTCCCACCAGAGAATTGACAAATGTGCTTTTCCCGGATTTAATCACCCCGACAACTGCCACTTTGAGACAACCGTCACGGATATATTCCGGAATCTGACAGCATACGTCATGAAAATGATCCAGCGGGGCTGAACTGAACCGGGGGATCTTTTTTGCTGCTTCAATTACCGATACAGCCTCTTTCAGGATCGGATCAATTGTATTGAATAAAATAGTATGCTGTGTCATCACATGGGAAAAAACACTAATAGATTGTCATCATGGCCTTGTCATACCGCAGTTCAGCGCTGGTGGAAAACATGATCTCTTCTGACATGGGACAAGTCAGCCAGGCAGAATCATTGAGCTCATTGTCCAGCTGCATGGGCCCCCATCCGGCACATCCCAGCAGAATCAGGAAATTATCCGGCCCTTTTTGCTGTGCAATGGCTTCTAGAATATCCCGTGAATTGCTCAATGCCAGAAAGTCTGAAACCCTGAGGGTTTCACTCCAGTCAAAAGGCGGTCCGTGGAGTACAAAAACTCCACTGGGCTGAACCGGTCCTCCCAGATAGATATCCAGGGTATCCACACAGGCATCACAAGGGATATCCAGATCCTCGAACAGCTCCCGGCCGGTCAGGAGCGGATGAATTTTATTGATAATAAACCCCAGGGCACCCGACTCATTGTGTTCGCACATGCAGGTGACGGTCTGTGCAAAATTCGGATCTGGCAGCCCTGGTATGGCAAGAAGAAACTGCCCTTTTATGCTTTGTGAAACGTCATCGGTCATGAACCAGCTCCATCATCAATCGTGACACGGCAATTGCGCCGGGTGTTATCCGTGTAGTTTTAATTATTTTCCCCTGATTTGCAACAGTTTTATGATTGAAACCAGCTGGTATCCACATACCGGAATTATTCCTGCTGCCGGCCATAGACATCATCCAGACGTACAATGTCATCTTCTCCCAGGTAAGAACCGGTCTGGACCTCAATGAGTTCAAGATCGATCCTGCCGGGGTTTTCAAGCCGGTGGACATATCCCAGCGGGATATAGGTGGATTCATCTTCCTTGAGGAGAATCTCTTTATCTCCCCTGGTGATCAAAGCGGCACCGGAAACCACTACCCAGTGCTCTGCCCGGTGGAAATGTTTCTGAAGGGAAAGTTTTGCGCCGGGTTTGACTGTAATGCGCTTGACCTGGAACCGGGATTCATGATCAATGCTTTCATATGACCCCCAGGGCCGGTATACCTTCCGATGGTTGATCGCTTCTTCCCGGTTGCTGTCAACCAGCTGACGGACGATTTTTTTAACATCCTGAACCCGGTCCCGCGGCGAGACCAGAACGGCATCCGTTGTTTCCACAATCACAAAGTTTTCAATCCCCACCGCTGCCACCAGACGGCTCTCCGCACTGATATATGAAGCTGTGACATCCTGGGTAAGAACATCACCTTTCAAAACGTTCTGGTGATCATCTTTTTTTCCGGTCTGCCACAAGGCATCAAAGGATCCCAGGTCATTCCACCCGGCAGAGAATGGAAGTACCACGCCTCTGGATGTTTTTTCCATGACAGCATAATCAATTGAAATTGACGGAATCCGGGAAAACGCATCGATTCCAAGCCTGCAGAAGTCCAGATCCTGAACCCCTTTTGAAATCACTTTCCGGCATTCTGCCAGCATTTTTTCAGCATGGATTTCAAGCTCATCAATAATGGCAGTGGCTTTGAACATGAACATCCCGGAATTCCAGCAATACTCACCCGAGGCCAGATACTTTTCTGCTGTTTCACGGTCAGGCTTTTCCACAAAGCACTCGATTGTTGATGCCCCATTGTTCCGGTCCAGAAGTCCGCCCTTTTTAATATATCCATAACCGGTTTCAGGACTGGTGGGAACGATGCCAAACGTAACCAGCCGGTCTTCCCCGGCAAGATCACAGCCCGCCTGTATGGCCACATGAAATTGTTCCACATCTTCAATCACATGGTCTGCCGGCAGCACCAGCAGCATGGGATCAGGATCACTTTCAAGGGCTTTCAAAGCAGCAACAGC
>JAABSK010000129.1 GCA_011390435.1 Desulfobacteraceae bacterium
GCGGATCAATGGAAACACCAGTATTATCGGCCTGATGCTTGAGAGCAATTTGAATGAAGGCAACCAGAAATGTACCGGAGACTGCAAGACGCTTCAATATGGGGTTTCCATCACAGATGAATGCATTTCCTGGCAGACCACTGAGGAATTGATCCATCTGGCATTTGAGCGGCTGTCGTAAAACACGATGGCATCGGCATTTGAAAAGCGCCTGAAACGGCGGGTGATCGGACCCCGGCACGGGTTTTTTGCTGTGTGTCCGCCGGGCATGGAATCCATCTGCGCGAGTGAGATGACAGCACTTGGCATCCCTGCAGCGGATATGGCCATTCTCCGGGGCGGCATTGCGTTTGAGGCCCGCCTTATCCAGGTGATGGAGCTGAATCTGAAACTGGGCAGTGCTTCCAGGATTCTCATGCGCATCAGTGCATTCAGCGCATCATCTTTTGCCCGCTTTGAAAAGAAAATATCCGAGATGGACTGGGCACTGTATCTGCCGCAAAACCCCTCAATCCGGTTCAGTGTCACACTGAAAAAATCGCGGCTGTATCATTCCGGTGCCGTTGCCCAGCGCTGTGAGCACATTATCCGCCATCAGCTGGGGCCAGGCGCGTCTGGCACATCTGCAGACTCCCTTGAACACACCGTGTATATCCGGGCAGAAGACGACCGGTTTGTTGTTTCTCTGGATACCACAGGAGAGCTGCTGTTCAAACGGGGAATCAAGCAGGTGGTGACAGCAGCGCCCCTGCGGGAAAATCTGGCGTTTGCCATGCTTTTCTGGACACGGTTTTCTGCAGACGACCTGCTGGTGGATCCGATGTGCGGCTCTGGAACGTTTTCCCTTGAGGCTGCCATGATCCAGTCGGGTCTGCCGCCGGGGTTTTTCCGCAGGTTTGCCTTTGAAACCTGGCCCGCTTTCAGCATGCCGGCATTTGAGCATTTAAAAAAACAGGCCGCCGGGAACATGCGTACCTGCGAGACCCCTTCCATTTTTGCTTCAG
Organism: Desulfobacteraceae bacterium; assembly: GCA_011390435.1. The sequence continues at coordinate 1,005 of JAABSK010000129.1, forward strand.
ACACGGATGAAAATGTTCTTGCGGCATTGAAGCAGAATATCCGCTCAACTGTTTTTGAACCGTTCATTTCTGTTCAGCAGCTCGATTTTTTTGAGATGGACCCGAAAACGGTTTGTTCTTCCAGAAAGGGTGTGATCCTGCTGAATCCTCCCTATGGGAAACGCCTTGATACCCCGGAACACCGGCCTGAGTTTTTCACACAGATCCGTCGCAAACTTCTGCAGGATTTTAAGGGGTGGCGTGTGGGGATCCTGGTTCCGGATCATCAAAGCATTACCGGCCTGAACCTGTCTTTCCGGTTCAGGCCGGTTTTTCATGGCGGGCTGGACATTTTTGCCGGTATCGGCAGAATTTAAGTGGACAGGTCAATTTCACACTGGTCGTTCAGGCGCAGGCCGAAAATATAGATGGCCAGCGCAATCACCGGCAGGGCCAGAACAAAACCGAAAACAGGGAGCAGGGTAAAGCTGATGATCACAAGACCTGCTGCCGCTCCGAGCATTAATGAGCCAAGCATGAGTTTGGATATTTTCTGAGGGACACATTTGGTTGCTTTCATGACGTCCTCCTTATGGTTCATTCATTTTATGATGTTTGACAGCAGTGAAACTGTTTTGTCGTCTCAATTCTGTGCTGTTCATTGATATAAAGATAAGACATAAATGTGAGTGTGCAATACTGGCGCGCGTAAAAAACGACGGGTCAGCTTGTGGGCTGTTGATCCAGGATATCACGGATCAGGTGGGATGCGTTTCTGACGGAAATGGGTTTGTGTAAAAAACCCTTGATGCCCTGAAGGCTGTATTGTTCCTTATTGATGTGTTCGCCAAAGCCTGTGCACAGGATAATGGGGATATCCGGCCGTATCTGTGTGATCGCTTCTGCCAGCTGATATCCAGTGAGGTGGGGCATGGTCAGGTCGGTCAGCACCAGGTCAAAATCATTGGGCCCGGAAGTGATTGCATCCAGTGCCTCCCGGCTTTCCAGGTAGCAGGAGACATGGTATCCCAGGTTTTCAAGCATGTGCTGCACCATGAATGCCACTTTTTTGTTGTCATCCACCAGCAGGATCCGTTCGGTTCCGGTTGCGACCGGGCGCTCTTCAACCGGGCTTCTGGTCGGTGTCTCCTGTAGCGGTGTATCACTGCTGTGAACCGGAAGATATACTTCAAAGCTGGTTCCCTCTCCCTGTGTTGATGTGACCCGGATATGGCCGCTATGGGACTGGACAATTCCGTGTACAACCGAAAGGCCGATTCCGGAACCTTTGCCCTCTTCTTTTGTGGTAAAAAACGGGTCAAAGATCCGTTCAATGATATCGGGCGGGATTCCCGGACCGGTATCTGAAACTTTTAACAGCACATAGGTTCCCGGGGTGAGGGGAAACGCCGCAGCACTGTCTTTGATATGGGTTTCATCCAGAATGATTTCCAGACGTCCGCCGGTTTTTTCCATGGCATGGTAGGCATTGGACACCAGGTTCATGACCACCTGGTGGGCCTGGACAGGATCCACCAGGACCCTGCCGCAATCCTTCCGGATGGTTTGGCGGATATCAATGGTGGCGGGCATAAAGGATTTGGTCAGGAAAAGGGCATCCTCAACAAAGGTGTGGGGCTGAAGCAGTTTGAATTCATTGTCTTTCTGGTCTGAAAAGGTCAGGACCTGGTTGACCAGGGATTTGGCATACTGGGCACAGTCGTGAATGATCTGAAGATGTTCTTTTTTCTTGGCATCCAGGGTGTCTGATTCCATCAAGAGCATCTCGGCATAGCCTGAAATCGGGGACAGGATGTTGTTAAAATCATGGGCAATTCCTCCGGCAAGGGTTCCGATGGCTTCCATCTTCTGGGCATAGAGGAGCTGTTTTTCCAGAGATTTCCGTTCAGAGATGTCCACTGCCATGGCACGGACTTCTGTGATCTCTGCGTTCCTGTCTCTGACAGCATCCAGGGACAGGCTGATCCAGACATCCTGATGCTGTCTGTTTTTAAACATCATTTCGATGTCCCGGGTGGATTTGTTTTCATCGAGCAATTGCCGGACCTGTTCAGGGGTCATGGTTTTACCGCCGGCATCCACATAAAACCCTGCGGCATTTTTTCCGATCAGTTCAGTTCTGTTGTATCCTGAAAGCTGCAGGGTTTTATAATTGCATTTGAGGATAACCCCGTTTTTATCCATTGAAAAATATGCCACCGGCGCATTTTCATAGAGATCCCGATATTTTTTTTCATTTTCAACCAGCTCTGTGGAGGTCTGCCGCAGCAGTTTTTCCTTTTGCCACAGCAGCTGAGCGCCTCTTTGACCTCTCAGCTGGCCCAGAGTGGCAAGGGACACGGTCTCCACCAGACGGATCAGCAGATCAAACGCTGTCTTGAGTTCCTGCTCTCTGACAAACTGGCCGTCAACCCGTTCCATGAGATGGGGATCAACAGAGTTGGCCACCAGGATACCATAATCCGGGATATAAATGGATACATAGTTTTTTGCCTGGAAATGCCGGATGATGTTCAGATCCACTTTCACCCGGATATCCGGTTCTTTCAGGGCTTGCCCGTTATAGGAATAAAAGGGGATTTCCGCATACTGGTCATTGATTTTAAAAACAGTGGTTGAAATATCCGGAGAAAAAATAATGCTGATGCCCTTCCGGTAATAGCTGTCACAGGTGCGCAGCATATGGGCGATAATGCCGTCATTGTCCTGCTGCTGACCATTGGGGTCGGTTTTGTAAAAATACACCGGGCTCAGTTTTTTCAAGGTGACAATGGAGGTGCCAAACCATTTTAAAATCCAGCCTTTTATTCCCCGGCCGTCAAAGCGGTCCATGACGCCCCGGTCCCATTCACTGTAAGGCAGAAATTTTTTCTTTGACGCATTGGTGCCGTATAAAACGCCCACCTGCTCTGCCTGCAGCAGTTCCATCGAGATGCTTAACAGCTTTTTCAGCGGATTCCCCCGGCGGAAAAAATCTTTTTCAATCGCATCAATCGTCTGTTTGTTCACGTATCTGGTCCTGCTGGGAAAGCGGCATTTTGGGGTTCATATCAATATTTGAATTATCAAACCAGAAAAACCCGGACGGGTCAAGGCAAAAGCCGCAGATTTCCTGATAAATCAATAACAGAAGTGAGAAGCGGGGAAAATCCTGCTTGAAAATCATACGGGTTTGCTTTATCAATGACAGTATATTTGAAACAACCTTTTTATCTTTGGAAACCATTATTCATGCGAATTGTTACTCGGCCTGATTTTGACGGCATTGTCTGTGCGGTCCTGCTCAGGGAAGTATTTTCAGCGGATACGGATATCTATTGGACAGAACCCGGTGATATCCAGTCGAAAAGCGCCTGCATCCAGAAAGGAGATATCCTGGCCAATCTGCCGTTCTCGCCCAGCTGCGACCTGTGGTTTGACCACCACGTGTCCAACAGGCCGGCCGTTCCTTTCAAGGGGGCATTTGATATTGCACCGTCTGCTGCCAGGGTGATCTACACCCATTATATCCAGAAGGGGCTGCTGGATCATCGGTTTGATGAACTGCTGGATCAGACAGACATTATTGATGCTGCCCGCCTGACCCGCGATCAGGTCCGGTTTCCCCAGAATTACCCGTATATTCTGCTGTCCATGACCATACAGAACAAGAATTATGCTGACACAGCTTACTGGAACTGGCTGGTGGAGCAGCTCAGGGTGCATCCCATCGAAAAAATTCTTGACGACCGTGATGTGCAACACCGCTGCGCAACCGTTATTCAGGATAATGCAGAATTTGAATCCCACCTGATGGCCCATACCCGGGTGCACAATGCCATATCTGTAACAGATTTCAGGTCCCTTGATCCTGTGCCGGACGGCAACCGTTTTCTTGTCTACTGCCTGTTTCCACAGGTCATTGCCAGTGTGAAAATCCGGTACAAATCCCCAAAAAAAGACCAGGTGCTGTTGAGCATTGGTCACAGTATTTTCAACCGGCAGTGCCAGGTCAACATCGGCACCCTTTTGTCAAAATTTGGCGGTGGGGGCCATGCCGGTGCTGGCGGCTGTACTCTGGATGCCCGTGATGCAGATGCCCGGATCCAGGAGATTCTCGATATTTTGTTTCAAAATCAGCGCAATTTTTCTGCCTGACACCGCATTTCAGTGGAATTTCCAGTTCAGGGGTATTGACTTGAATCTGGAATTTGGTTAACTAAACATAAAATTTAAAGTTAACCAAAAACCAGTATTGGAAATTTCAATGAATTTGCAGCGTGAACAGGCCCTGGCGTTTGACAGGACCCATATCTGGCATCCCTATACATCCATGACCCACCCGTTGCAGACGTATCCGGTGGCATCAGCTGCCGGCGTTTACCTTTACCTGATGGATGGAACCCGGCTGCTTGACGGGATGTCTTCGTGGTGGGCTGCCATTCACGGATATAATCATCCTGTGCTCAATGCGGCAGCCAAAGCCCAGATTGACCAGATGGCCCACGTGATGTTCGGCGGACTCACCCATCAGCCGGCCATTGATCTGTCCCGTCTTTTGATCGATATGACCCCGCCGGGACTGGACCGGATATTCTTATGCGATTCCGGGTCTGTGTCGGTGGAGGTGGCCATGAAAATGGCTTTCCAGTACTGGCACGCAAAACAGCAGCCGGAAAAAAACACCCTGATCACCATCCGGTCCGGTTACCATGGAGATACTTTTTACGCCATGTCGGTGTGTGATCCTGTCACCGGCATGCATCACACGTTTAACCAAATCCTGCCCCGGCACCATTTCTGTCCGGCTCCGACCTGCGGGTTTGATGCCCGGTGGGACGATGCAGACATCGCCCCCATGAGAGACCTGATCCGCCGGCACCACCGCACCTGTGCCGCGGTTATCCTTGAACCGGTGGTTCAGGGGGCCGGCGGCATGCGGTTTTATTCGCCAGAGTATCTCAGACAGCTTCGGGCGCTGTGTCACGAGTATGATCTGCTGCTGATCTGTGATGAGATTGCCACTGGTTTTGGACGGACCGGTGAGATGTTTGCCTGTGACCATGCCGGTATTTCACCGGATATTCTGTGTCTGGGAAAGGCGTTGACCGGTGGCTATCTGACCCTTGCCGCCACCCTTGCCACCCAGGAGATTGCCGATACCATTTCCAGCGGGGAGGCAGGGGTGTTCATGCACGGCCCTACCTATATGGGAAATCCACTGGCCTGCAGCATTGCGTTCAGCAGTGTCCAGCTGCTGCTGTCTGATGACTGGAAAGCCAATATACAGCGTATTGCCCGGGGGCTGGTCCAGGGGCTTGAACCCTGCCGCAGCTTTCCCCAGGTGGCAGATGTCCGGGTGCTGGGCGGTATCGGGGTGGTGGAAATGAAATCACCTGTGAAAATGGCCCAAATCCAGCAGCAGTTTGTGGATCAGGGTGTCTGGATCCGGCCCTTTGGCAGGCTCATCTACACCATGCCGCCCTATATTATCACAGACCCGCAGCTGGCCTGCCTGACAGAGAAGATGACGCAGATTATTGAACAGGCCGGCGACAAATGATGGATGCGGTTGACCGGAAATACCATGGTATTCTTTCGCAGCTCAGGCATTCAGACCAGCTGCGCTCCCTTAAGGCGATCGATACCCGGAAAGATAAGTTTATCCGCTATCAGGGCCGGGACTGCCTGAACCTGACATCCAATGATTATCTGGGGCTTGCAACTGACCAGCGCCTGTGTGAGGCATTTTATGATGGCATGGACAAAAAGGATCTGATCAATGCCTACGGCCTGGGGGCCTCCTCTTCCCGCCTGCTTACGGGCAATTCTTCTCTGTATGAGGCTTTGGAAAAAGCCCTCTGCCAGTGGTATGATTCCACAGGAGAAAGCTGCCGGCAGGCCCTGGTGTTCAACAGCGGGTATCATGCCAATGCAGGGGTGATTCCCGCGCTGGCCGGAAAAAACGATCTGATTGTGTCTGACAGCCTGAACCATGCCAGCATCATCGACGGCATCCGGCTGTCCCGGGCGGAATGCCGGATTTTTCCCCACAACGATATTGCCTGTCTGGAAACGATCCTGGCGATGGAACGGGAGCGATATGAAACCGTTCTGATCATTACGGAATCGATTTTCAGCATGGACGGGGACCGGGCAGATCTGCAGGCGCTGGTGGCGGTTAAAAACCGGTATGATGCCCTGCTGTATATTGATGAAGCCCACAGCGCAGGCCTGTTTGGCTCTGACGGCCAGGGACTGTGTTTTGCAGAAGGGGTGGCCGACCAGGTAGACATTCTTCTGGGGACCATGGGAAAAGCATTGGCATCCCACGGAGCCTATATCATCACCCGGCCGGTCATCAAGGACTATCTGATCAACTGTTCCCGGTCCCTGATTTACACCACTGCCCTGCCGCCGGTGGCAGTAAGCTGGAGCCTGTTTATC
>JAABSK010000130.1 GCA_011390435.1 Desulfobacteraceae bacterium
TGCGGCAAATGTTTTTTGCCTGCTTTCCTCCCCTCTGGCCAGCGGCCTGTTTCACAAGGCTGTCTCCCAGAGCGGTGCTGTCCGTCCGTCAACCCTGGCACGGGGTGAAGAACATGTGAACCGCATTCTGGCGGAAATGCTGGTAAAAGAGTCGGCTGCTGCAGATGTGGATGCAGCTGAAAAGGTGCTGGCAGACATGTCTGCTGAAGCAGTTGACGCATATATGCGATCAAAATCACCCGCCCGGTTTCTTGAGCTTTATCCTGAAGGCAAATCATCGGGGATGATTCGTTTTCCAACCAGCTTTATCGATGGTCATGTGCTTCCCATGCCGTTTTATCAGGCGTTGAAAACTGGTCAGTATCACAAAGTGCCCATGATTCTCGGGTCCAACAAAAATGAAGTCAAACTGTTTTACAGGACCATCCGTCCGTTCAATCAATGGCGGGATGACTATTCCCTGTTCACAGACCCGGCAAAAGCGCAGCTCTACGAACGGGTAACCCAGTATGTGAGCGACGGCTGGAAAGTGATGGCTGTGGATCACCCGGCACGACTGATGAGCAGCAGAACGGATCAGCCGCCGGTTTTTGCCTACCAGTTCCTGTGGGGGTCTGACGGTGATGTGCTGACGCCGCCGTTGAGATTGATCTTAGGGGCCAGTCATGCCATGGAGATCGACTTTGTTTTTGGTACACAAAATGCTTCTCTGGGCGGCGTCGTGTTCAGCGAACAGAACAGGCCCGGCCGGGAGGCGCTGCAGGAAGCAATGATGACATACTGGTCTGCATTCGCACACACTGCAGATCCCACCCCGCAGGACGCAGACCTGCCGGCATGGCAGCCCTGGTCAAATGCTGCGCAATCTCCCAAATCCTTACTGCTGAATGCGGATCTGTCAGAAGCCAGAATCACCATGTCCAATGATGAGCTTACAAATGAGACACTGATTGAGGCCCTCAGGGCAGAACCCCGGCAAAAAGAGATTCAGCCGTTCTGGGATGGCAGCGCCTACCGCGTGCGCTGAAAAAAATTGGAATGTTTCAAATATCGGGAAAGTCGGTAAGCAGGGCATGGTTTGATCTTTTTTCTTTAATCATAATAGCTTCCCTTCAATTTTCGTGTATTAATCCCTTTGGCTGTTTTACGATAAAACAAAAAAATCTCTGAAACAGATTTAAATCTTGCGACTCATTTTAAACTGTACTACTGCTATGGTATTCAACCATTTGTGGTCAGGCGTTTATATCAATCCAGCAAAAAAGGAGTGTATCTATGGAACAGTACAAACTGTTTATCAACAATGAATTTGTGGATTCTGAAACCGGTGCCTCGTTCGAGGTGATCGATCCAGGATCAGGCGCACCCATTGCCCAGGTTCAGAAAGCAGGTGCAGCCGATGCCATATCAGCAATTCAGGCAGCAAGAAATGCCTTTGACAGCGGATGCTGGAGCGGCCTCACTCCTGCCCGGCGGCTGGCGAAAATGCTGGATTTCGCTGATCAGATTGCCCAGCAGGGCCTGCGCCTGGCCATGACCGAATCCATGAATGCCGGTCATATCATGGGGCTTGCCAAAGTTGAACCCCTTCTGGGGATCGGATTTACCCGGAACATGAGCAATTACATGGCCACCAGATTCCCCTGGACTGAAGAGGTGCCCTGCTCCGGTAATGTGTTTTCGCCAGGGCGTGAAACCATTCGCAGGGAGCCTTTAGGGGTCTGTGCCGGTATTATTCCGTGGAATTTTCCCATGACCATGGCTTTCTGGAAAATCATTCCCGCGCTTGCCATGGGAAACACCGTGGTGTTAAAACCAGCTTCTGCAACCCCCCTGACCGCTCTGATCATTGGCGAGGCAGCAAAGGCCGCTGGTATTCCGGCCGGTGTCCTCAACATCATTCCTGGTTCCGGCAGTGAGATCGGCAAAGTTCTGTGCACCCACAAGGATGTGGACAAGGTGGCCTTTACCGGCAGCACTGATGTGGGCAAACGCATCATGCAGATGGCTTCGGAAACCATCAAAAAAGTCACCCTGGAACTGGGCGGTAAATCCGCCAACATCATTCTGGATGATGCAGATATGGATCTGGCAGTGGAAGGGGCTGTGTTCGGCACCTTTTTTCATCAGGGCCAGATCTGTGAATCCGGAACCCGGGTGCTGGTGCCGGCTGGAAAATATGATGAATTCATCGATAAGATGAAAAAACGCACCGAAGCCATCCGCGTGGGATATCAGCTGGACGGCAACTCCCACATGGGACCTCTGGTCAATGGCCAGCAGATGGCCACGGTGGAAAACTATGTGCGTATCGGTAAAGAAGAAGGTGCACGGCTGGTCACCGGCGGCAAGCGCATTACGATTGAAGGCCTTGAAGGTGGCTTCTATTATGCCCCCACAATTTTTGCCGATGTCAAAAACAGCATGCGCATTGCCCAGGAAGAGATCTTCGGCCCGGTGGTCTGCGTGATCAAATATCAGGATGATGACGATGCCATTGCCATTGCAAACGATTCCATCTATGGCCTTGGCGGCGGTATTTTTACCTCCAATCCCAAACGGGCCGAGCGCATTGCACAAAGTGTCAAAACCGGCACCATGTGGATCAATAACTATCACGTGTTTTCAGACATGTCCCCCTTTGGCGGGTACAAACAATCCGGCGTGGGAAGAGAGATGGGCGCTGCAGGCCTGCACGAATACACCCAGATCAAGCGTATTCACATGCCCACCCATTCAGACAAACAGACCAACATGAATTTTTCATTGATGTCTGACAACAAGAAGATTGAAGGATTTGCCTATATTGCCCCCACCCGCCTGATGGTGGGAAAAGGGGTTTTGACCGCCATCCATAAAGTGGTGACCGATCTGAAATGCAGACGGGCCCTGATTCTGACAGACAAGGGGGTTAAACAGGCCGGTCTTGCCGCCATGGTGGAAAACGCCCTGATCGATTTCTGCGTGGGCATGTACGATGAGATCCCGCCTGATCCGGATCTTGCAGCCATTGATGCGGCCTGCGCCTATGCCAGAGATGTTCAGGCCGACTGCATTGTCAGCGTGGGCGGGGGCAGTGTGATTGACAGTGCCAAGGCTGTCTGCGTCACTTTGACCAACGGCGGAACCGCCAACGAACACCTGAACCTGATGATGCTCGAAGGCCCGCAGATGCCTCATATCTGTGTTCCCACCACTTCCGGGACCGGCAGCGAAGTCACCAATATTGCAGTGATTACCAGCAATGGTGCCGGACGGAAACTGTTTATCGCTGATCCGTGGATCACCCCCAATGCCGCGATTCTGGATCCCAAAATGACGGTAACCCTTCCCAGAATGATGACAGTTACAACGGCCATGGACGCCATGACCCATGCGGTTGAAGCATTGACCAGCATCATGGCCAACCCGGTGTGCGACGGCAACGCCATCCATGCCATCAAGCTCATCCGAAAGAACCTTCCCATTGTTGTGGCAGAACCCGGCAATGAAAAAGCCCGTCTCAACCTTCAGATTGCCGCCACCATGGCAGGCTGGGCATTTACCATTGCCCAGGTCGGCCTTGCCCACGGCATGGCGCACTCGCTGGGCACCCTTCATCATCTGCCCCATGGTGCAGCCTGCGGCATTGTCCTGCCAAAGGTCATGCGTTACAACGTGGATCATGCGACAGACAAGCTGGCCACTGTGGCCCAGGCCATGGGCGTGGACACCCGGCAGATGGACGCCAGAGAAGCGGCCCTTGCAGCTGCAGATGCTGTTGAAGCCCTGATGAAAGAGACCGGGCATCCCTTGAAACTCAGTGATGAAGGGGTGAAAGAAGACGATCTGCTCATGTGCGCCTTCCATGCCATTGCTGATACTGCAACGCTGTTTAACGCACGGCCGGTCAACGATCCCAACGAGGTGCTGGAGCTTTACAAACAGGCATTTTAATGATCGTTTCAGCGGTTTGAACGGCTGGATCACCATTTCCATATTTCAGGAGGTTTCAAATGCCGGTATTTCATGTTGATTCCCAGACAGTGCAGAAGATACAGCAGTTTCTGGTTCAAAAGGGACAGGCCTGCTGCGTGCGTGTGGAGATCCGGTCCAGTGGATGTTGTGATGCCGCTCTTGGTCTTGCGGCGCAGGAACCTGCTCAAACGGATATCGTGGAACAGCACGACAGTCTGCAGATTGCCATGCCGTTGGAAATCTATCAGCTTGTCGGCGGTATCACGATATCCGGCAGCGATGATGAGCCGTTGCAGAACTTTTTTCTGACATCGGAAAAGCCGCTGAACGAATGGTCAGGATTTGCTCCCTGCAGCATTCAAATCTATTGATAACACCGTATTTTAATCCTGCCAAAGACGGTATGGACCGGCAGGAAAAAGGAGAAAAATGAAAAATTCATCAAGGAAAACCGTCATGAAGCCAGGTGTTCTGATTCCGCTGTTGCTTATGATCCATTTTCTGATCGTCTTGCCGGCCCCGGCACAGGAGATGCTGCCCAAAGCAGCGCATCCCAAAACAATTGCCGCCAACAAGGCCATGCACGATGTTCTTGACTTTAACGACCGCCGGGATTTCGAGGCGTCACAGCGCGGTTTTATTGCAAGTCTGGAGCCCCTGGTCATCACCAATGAAAACGGTTCTGTATGGGATATGCGCGAATACGCTTTTCTGGATGACGCACCGGTTGATACGGTAAATCCGAGCCTCTGGCGGCAGGAACAATTAAACAACATTCACGGCCTCTTTCAAATCCATCCCAGGATTTATCAGGTCCGTAATTTTGACCTCTCCAGCATGACGTTAATTCAGGGGGATACCGGCTGGATTCTGATTGACCCGCTCCTGGCCAAGGAAACAGCCAAAGCCGCTCTGGACCTGGCCACCAAGCATTTGGGCCCGCGCCCGGTAAAAGCCGTGATTTACACCCACAGTCACGTTGATCATTTCGGTGGTGTCCGCGGAGTCGTTAACGAGGCTGATGTCAGAGCCGGTAAAATCAAGATCATTGCACCGGAAGGGTTTATGGATCATGCCCTGGCTGAAAATGTTCTGGCAGGGAATGTCATGAACCGCAGGGCAGCGTATCAGTTTGGCGGCGTTGTTGCGCCGGGCGTTCAGGGCCGCGTTGGATCCGGTCTTGGCAAAACCACGGCTGCGGGTACAATCGGCCTGATTCCGCCCACCGATATTATCCGCACCACTGGTCAGGAGCTTACGGTTGATGGCGTCCGTATTGTCTTCCAGATGGCCACAGGTTCTGAAGCGCCGGCAGAGTTCATGTTTTACTTCCCTGACTTCAAAGTGATGTGCCTGTCTGAGGTGACCACCCGTCATATGCATAATCTGTATACCTTGCGCGGGGCGATTGTTCGCGATGCACTGGGCTGGAGCAAGTACATCAACGAAGCGATCGATCTTTTTGCAAAAGAAGCGGAAATGGCGTTTGCCAGCCATCACTGGCCAACATGGGGAAATGCCAGCATCATCGAGTACCTGACCGAACAGCGCGACCTTTATCGGTTTATTCATGATGAGACTTTGCGGCTGGCCAATCTGGGACTGACACCCAAAGAGATCGCCGAAACAGTGACCCTGCCCCCTTTACTGGCAAAACAGTTTCACGCCCGCGGCTATTACGGGACGCTGAGCCACAACATCAAAGCGGTATATCAGTATTATCTTGGCTGGTTTGACGGCAATCCTGCCAATCTCAATCCCCTGCCGCCGGTAGAAGCCGGCAAGCGGTATGTCCAGTTTATGGGGGGTGCAGAAGCGCTGTTGAAAAACGCACATCAAGCCTATGCTGAAGGAGATTTCCGCTGGGTTGCAGAAGTTGTCAACCATCTGGTTTTTGCTGATCCTGACAACGATGACGCCCGCAGCCTCCAGGCAGACGCCCTTGAACAGCTGGGGTATCAGGCTGAATCTGGTGTGTGGCGCAACGTTTATCTGTCTGCAGCGGCTGAACTGCGCCAGGGCGTCAAATCCGTTCGCAGACCGTCTACCAGCGGGCCGGATGTGATGCGTGCCATGACACTGGAAATGTTATTTGATTATTTCAGCGTCAGTCTCAAGCGCAGCAATGTGGCGGACATGAACTTGAAAATCAACATGGTGTTCACCGACATTCAGAAAAACTATGCGCTTGAATTGAGCAACAGTGTTTTAAACAATACCGAGGGGCGCACGATTGAAAATGCAGATGCGACATACACATTGACCATGAAGACATTTGCCAGGGTTCTGGGCAGGCAGGCCACCTTTCCTGAATTGATGCAATCCGGTGAGATCGCTGTCCAGGGAAACCCTAAGGCCATTGGTGCGATTTTGACCAATCTTGAACAATTCAATCCATTGTTCAACATCGTAACACCGTAAACCGGCACCAGCCAGGTACAAAAACTGAAGCAGATTGCCAATGACCATCAGACAGTGAATGCTGTCTGGTGGTCATATGACCCGGAAAAAACAGCTTTAAATATTGGTGTATGAACCGCGCCTGAAGGTTTCAGATCGCTTTTGAACAAAACCATTGATTGAATCAGACATGGCGCAGATTCATGATTCTCAAAATCCTGAATGATGGTTTTCAATTGATTTCTGTCCGGATTTTTTCAAGAAAATCGCCAAGGCGCTGCGGTATGGGAATGGCGATAAAGGTTCGTATTGTATGCTGGTCATCTGGTGCGGTCATTTTTGACAGAAACCTTGTTCCCTGAGTGTGATTCTGATACGCTTTCAGTCCTTATATAGCCTGTTTTTTGAGAGGCTGCAACCAGCAGGAAATGAACAGAAAATGAAAAAACAGAAAGCCGCGCCATACAGGATTTGGGGTGAAAACCTTGATGCTGAAGCCATCCGCCAGATGGATGCGGCCTGTTCGCTTCCCATCTCTGTCAAAGGGGCTTTGATGCCTGATGCGCATATGGGATACGGGCTTCCCATTGGCGGCGTTCTGGCTGTGGAAGGCGCTGTGATTCCTTATGCTGTCGGTGTGGATATTGCCTGCAGGGTAAAGATGACGGTGCTTGATATCCCGTACACGGAATTTGAAAAGAAAACCGAGCGATTTCAGACAGCCATTGAAACCCGGACCCGGTTTGGTGTCGGCCAGACATTTACACGGCCTGAAAATCATCCGGTGATGGATGAAGACTGGGCATTCTGTAAAAAAACAGCGTCTCTAAAAGACAAGGCATGGAAACAGCTGGGGACCTCCGGCTCTGGGAACCATTTTGCCGAGTTCGGGCATCTGGTGATTGAAAAGAACGATCTTGGTCTTGAAAAAGGCGGGTATCTGGCACTTCTGACCCACAGCGGCAGCAGGGGGGCAGGGGCTGAAATTGCCGGGCATTACAGCGCCCTTGCCAGGAAACGTCATCCAAAACTTCCGGCAGATTTAAAAAATCTTGCCTG
>JAABSK010000131.1 GCA_011390435.1 Desulfobacteraceae bacterium
GATGGTTGTGCACCTCTATCATGATACCGTCCGCGCCAATGGCGGCACAGGCAAGTGACAGGGGAATTACCTGACTTCGGACGCCGGATGCATGGCTGGGGTCAACAATAATGGGAAGGTGGCTTTCCTTTTTCACAGCCGGTACAACGCAAAGATCCAGCGTGTTTCTGCTGTGCTGAACAAAGGTTCTGATTCCTCTCTCGCACAGGATGACATTGGGGTTTCCTCTTTCCATGATGTATTCGGCAGCCATGAGCCATTCTTCAAGCAGCGCAGACATGCCCCGTTTCAAAATTACCGGACGTCTGGACTGCCCTGCCCGCTGCAAAAGAGAGAAATTCTGCATATTCCGGGTTCCGATCTGGACAATATCAGCATATGTTTCAACCACATCAAAATGGTCGGTATCCATCACTTCCGTGACAATGGGCAGTCCGGTTTCTTCCCGGGCGGTTGCCATAAATTTGAGCCCCTGTTCCCCCAGACCCTGAAAGGAATAGGGAGATGTTCTGGGTTTAAAGGCGCCTCCGCGGAAAACACTTGCTCCGGCAGCCTTGACAGCTCTGGCAATATCAAGAACCTGCTGTTCACTTTCCACAGCACAGGGTCCGGCAATGACCGGAAGACTGCCGTTGCCGAAAACAGCGTCCCCCACCTGGATACAGGTGTTTTCCGGTTGAACTTCCCGGCTGACCAGCTTATAGGGTTTGGTAACGGAAATAATTTCTTTTACACCTTCAAATCCGGAAAAATGATCTGCATCAACCGCGCCGTCATTGTGGAGAATACCGATTGAGACCCGGTCCTTGCCCGGAATGGGTCGGGCAACATATCCCCTTTTTTCAATGGCAGCAACAATGGCCTGGATGGTTTTTTCACTGGATCCTTTTTCCATTACAACCAACATGATTTTCCTCCGTCTTTTTTTGTAGCAGTAAATATGGTTTTGAGCAATCAAAAAGACCTGGGTGATATCTGCTTTGCTGCCCGTTTTGTTTCTATGTATAAGAACATTCTCTGCAGGTGCATTATAGAAGTATTTTACGTTTTGTCAACGCTCCTGTCCAATTTTTTGATAAATTCATTTGATTTTAAGCGGTCTTCAGGATAAAGTTTTATTTTCAAAGTGAAATTTCATCAGGGGTGGATGAAAGATGAAGACCAGAATCATTATCGCAGATGACCACACCATTATCCGTGAAGGCCTTAAAGCACTTCTGGAAGCCAATGGGATGGATGTTATCGGCATCGCCAGAAATGGACGTGAGGCGATTGCCCTTTCTGTCGGCCAGATGCCGGATATTGTGATGATGGATATTTCAATGCCGGATCTCAATGGGGTTGACGCAACCGCCGCCATAATGAAAAAAGTTCCAGGCATTAAAATTATCGCGCTTTCAATGCACTCACACAAAGACATTATTGACAATATGTTTGCTGCAGGCGCATGCGGCTACATTTTGAAAGCTGATGCCTTTGGTGAAATATGTGATGCCATACATGTGGTGAAAAATGGTCGATTCTACCTGACACCATCCATTTCCAGAACCTTTTTAAATGGAGACCAGAACACGTTTGACAGCTGGGAAAAAACATCCAGGCGTCATTTAATTTCAACCAAAGAACGCCAGGTGCTTCAATTGGTTGCAGAAGGTGAAAAAAACCGGATCATTGCAGAAAAGCTGGAGATCAGTCACAAAACTGTTGAAACCCACCGAAGAAATATCATGAAAAAGTTGCGCATTTTCAGTATTGCCGGCCTGACAAAATTTGCCATAAAAGAAGGCATTTCCCCTCTGGAATAACAAGTTTTTTTTAAAAACTAAGGGTTTTCACCGATTGAAATCACCGGTGGCTTTTATTATATAAAACAATTACTGAGTGATAAAGCCATATGAATCGATGAATAAAAGGTGGCGTAATGGAATACATACATTTAAAAAATGAAGAACCAGATGCAGTGGAGGCTCTTGCCAGCGGGATCGCCCATGATTTTAACAACCTTCTGGCCGCGATAAAGGGCCGGGCTTCTCTGATGATGAACAGTATACAGCCATCAGATCCGCTTTATCATCATATAAAAGAGATCATTACCTGTATTGACAGAGGCTCTGACATTGCCAACCAGCTGCTGGGGTTTGCGCGGGTGGATGCGTATTATCCGACCCGGGTGGATGCCAACCGCCTGGTGAGAAAAACGGTGGAAACGCTGGATCTTAAGGACCGGAATATTGTTCTGGATGTGAACCTGGATGCCCGGGCCCTGATGG
Organism: Desulfobacteraceae bacterium; assembly: GCA_011390435.1. The sequence continues at coordinate 2,271 of JAABSK010000131.1, forward strand.
TCGATGCAGATCCGGATAAAATTAACCAGGTGCTGGTCAACATCATCCAGAATGCCATTCAGGCCATGCCGAAAGGCGGAAAACTGTCGGTTTCCACTGAGGCTGCCCCCATTTTAAACGGAACCGCAGAGGCATATGGCCTTGATAACGGCTATTTTGTCAAACTGACCATTGCCGACACGGGTATTGGCATGGAAAAAGAGGTCCTTGAGAAAATTTTTACCCCGTTTTATTCGTTCGATCACACCCTGCACCCGGAAAAAAAAGGTCTGGGGCTGACCTTTGCACGGGAAATCGTGCAGAATCACAATGGCGTCATTGATGTGTACAGCTCTCCCGGGTCGGGTTCTTCTTTTTCCATTATCCTGCCGCTGCAGATGACAGCAGGCGATCTGGACCTCCCGGCAGAAGGTGAAAAACTGATCATGGGAAACGAGTCTGTCCTTCTGGTGGATGATGAAGACCGGATCCTCACCGTGGGAAGAGAGATCTGTAAAGCACTGGGGTATTCAGTGATTACCGCGTCATCAGGCAAAGAAGCGATCCGTATCTATCAGCAGCAGAATGCACAGATCAACCTGGTGATCCTTGATATGATCATGCCGGAAATGAATGGCCTTGAGACATTTCTTGAATTGAAAAAACTGAACCCGGATATCAAGGTTTTACTGTCCACTGGGTATTCAATTGACGACAAAGCCCAGGAAATGCTCAAAAAGGGGTGTAAGGGATATATTTTAAAGCCTTACAGCGTGATTGATTTTTCTCATAAACTGCGGGAAGTGCTGGAAATTTAGTTTGTTGTCCAGTTTTTAGCCAGGGGCGGAAAACAGGTGTTTTCCTGATCCGCTCAGGGCCCTTTTCACCGGTGATTCATTCCTTGACACAAATCTTTGGATTTTCTATAGTCCTTAAACCCATTTAACTGCAGACAGGTTTTGTTAAAGATACACGATGATAAATTTTGATACGGATGTGCCGGTTAAACTCAAAGGGGTTGGCGATGGTTTCTGGATCACGCTGGACCCGTCCCATCCAGAAGCCTTTCTAAAATCAGAAATTGATAAACTCTTTCAAAAATTAAAGCATCTGGCGGTGAATGCCAGTGTGGTCATTGATGTGGGAGAGGCAAAAGGCCATGATGATCTGATTGAGAAGATCGCAGCCCATCTGAAGCTGAATTTTGATGTGGCAAAAGTGTCAACGCCTCCCAGGCGGCGATCCATCCCCACGGAACGAATCCGTCAGCGGGATCTGTCCAAGGGCTGGAATCACCACCGGAGTGATGTGCTGATGCTCAAAGGAAGGGTTCGTTCCGGACAGAAAATTGAATCCAAAAAGCATATTGTCATTGCCGGGGATGTGAATCCCGGATCTGAAATCAGTTCCGGAGGCGATGTCATGGTCCTTGGAAAGCTGGCAGGAAAAGTTCATGCCGGATATCCAGACAATGAATCCGCCATTATTTTTGCCCTGGATTTTAAACCGACTCAGGTCCGCATCGGAACGATTGCTGCTGCAGGGATCGATGAAGAGGTCAGCGCCAAACCGGAATATGCCTGTGTGGAGGGAAAATCAATCGTTGTGAAAGACTACATAAAAGAAAATCCTTTCCGGAAGATGCCCTGGCCGGAAGCCATTTAAATGTCATTTACGAGTAGAGGTGTGAATTGGAAGGAAAAGTAATCGTCGTAACATCGGGTAAAGGCGGTGTGGGAAAAACCACAGCAACATCCTCCATCGGTGCAGCCCTGGCTCTGGAGGGGAATCGGGTGGCCATTGTGGATATGGACATTGGATTGCGGAATCTTGATGTTGTCATGGGGCTGGAGAACCGCATTGTTTTCAATATCGTGGATGTGGTTCAGGAAAAGTGCAAAATCAGCCAGGCAGCCATCAGGGACAGAAGGATTGAAAATCTTTTTTTAATTCCAGCATCCCAAAGCGATAACAAGGATGTACTGACGACTGCCGGTGTCGAGCGGGTCACCGATCAGCTCAGAAAAGAGTTCGACTATATTATTATGGATTCTCCTGCCGGAATTGAGCGTGGATTTGAAAATTCAATTGTCGGTGCCAATGAAGCGCTGGTGATCTGTACGCCGGATGTCTCTGCTGTCCGGGACGCAGACCGGGTCATCGGTCTGCTGTATTCGCGTTCCCTTACGCCGAAGCTTATTGTAAACCGGATTGAACCGGCCAGAGTGGCCAGAGGAGAGATGCTCAGTCATGAAGATGTGCTGGAGGTGTTGTCCATTGAGCTGGCAGGCCTGGTTCCCATGGACGAGCATGTCCTGATTTCATCCAACACAGGAACGCCTCTGGTGCTGCAACAGGAATCAAAAGCCGGTCAGGCGTTCAAACGGATTGCCCGGCGGCTGAACGGGGAGTCGGATTTACCCATTGAAATCCCCACCCATCACACCAGCATGTGGAGTAAACTCAGCAAAACCTTTGGGTTTAAAAAATAAGGAGAATTGAATGTTCAGCGGATTGTTCAAAAAATTCACCCATCAGAAAGCCAGTAAAGACGCTGCTAAAAAGCGGCTTCAGTTTTCCTTGATATATGACAAGCTTGAAGTGGATGACACAACACTGGTCAGTCTTCAAAATGATATTGTTGCGGTGATTTCAAACTATTTTGAAATTGACAAGAGTGCTCTTGAACTCGAGGTCAAAAGAAGTGATGATATATCGGCTCTTGTGTTTAACACGCCGATTTTACAGGTAAAGCGTAAAAAAGCCTGATCTGTGTTACACTCAGTTTTTTATCAAATGAATCATTGATACAATCAGATGGGTTAAACAGAGAAACCCCCATCAGGAGGAATTTAAAAATGGCACAGCTGATTGCCGACCGCAGGGACATTGACTTTGTCCTGTATGAGCAGATGGAAACCGAAAAACTGGCAAAAGAGAAAAAATTTGCCGGATTAAACCGGAAAACCTTTGATATGATTGTCTCGGAAGCCAGAAATCTGGCCCTGAAAGAGATTCTGCCCACCAAAGTGGATGGCGACCGCATGGGTGTCACCCTGGAAAACGGCCAGGTCAAGGTTCCGCCCAGTTATCACCGGGCGCACAAACTGATCCTGGACGGTGAGTGGGCGTCCATGACTGAAGATCCTGAGCTGGGTGGCCAGGGGCTGCCCCATATTATTTCCCAGGCAGCACGGGAGTATCTTTCCGGAGCCAACGGTACCCTGACCGGATATGCCATGCTGGGTCACGGTACCGGTAAAATGATTGATCTTTTTGGTACACCTGAACAGAAAAAACTGTTTTTGAAAAAACTTTACAGCGGTGTATGGGGCGGTACCATGCTTCTGACAGAAGGCAATGCCGGATCAGATGTCGGCGCTCTGACCACGACTGCTGTTAAAAATGATGATGGAACCTACAGCATTACCGGCAATAAGATTTTTATCACCAATGGTGAACACGACCTTGCGGACAATATCATTCATCCGGTTCTGGCCCGCATCGAAGGAGAACCAGACGGCACCCGCGGGATTTCAATTTTTATTGTGCCTAAAATCTGGGTCAATCCCGACGGCAGTCTGGGCGAGCCCAATGATGTTGTGTGTACCGGGATTGAGGAAAAAACCGGGATTCACGGCAGCGCTACCTGCAGCCTCGCCCTTGGCGGAAAAGGCAGCTGCCGGGGATTTTTGCTCGGAGAAGTCAACAAAGGCATGAAAATCATGTTCACGATGATGAATGAGGCCCGTCATGATGTTGGATTCCAGGGATTTTACAATGCCTCGTCTGCATACCAGTATGCATTGAATTATGCCCGTGAGCGCCTTCAGGGAGCGGAACTGGGTGTTCAGGGCGGTCCGCCCCAGGTGCCGATTATCCGTCACCCGGATGTCCGTCGCATGCTGTTGTGGATGAAAAGCCATGTGGAAGCACTGCGCAGTCTGATCTATTATGTGGACACCCTGTTTGATCGGATTCAGTGCACAGATGATGCTGCCCAAAAAAAGGAGTGTGATGACATGGCAGCGCTTTTGACCCCGCTGATTAAATCTTTGGGAAGCGACAGAGGATTTGATGTCTGTGTTCAGGCGATTCAGGTTTATGGCGGCTATGGATATATCCAGGAATATCCAGTGGAACAATTGATGCGCGATTGCAAGATTACTTCGATTTACGAGGGCACCAACGGGATCCAGGCCATGGATCTGCTGGGCAGGAAAATGGGGTTGAACAACGGTGCTGTTTTTGCCGGTATGCTGGCAAAAATGAAAGCCGTGGTTGAAAAGGCCAGATCTGTTTCAGGGCTGGAATCTCTGGCCTCAGATTATGAAACAGCAGTCGATCGTCTGGCAGAACTTGCCGGAATTATTGGAAAGCGGGCAGGGTCTGCCGCGTTTAAGACGGCGTTTGCCCATGCAACACCGTTTCTGAATGTAACCGGTGATGTGGTGCTGGGCTGGATGCTGTTGTGGCGGGCCTGGATTGCTGCGGAAAAACTGGCCGCAGGAAATGTCAAGAAAGATGAGGCGTTTTATAAAGGACAGATTAAAAGTGCGGAGTTTTTCATCAATACGGTGCTGCCGGTGACGCTGGGCAGCATGGATGCCATTGCCAAAGGCAGTGCCGCAGCAGTAGACATTGAAGACGCCTCTTTTGGTGCTTAATCTGTTTTTTGACGGCACGATTGAAAGAACAGGGCCTGAAAACAGATTTGTTTCCAGGCCCTGTTGAATTTTTTTCAAGAAGGCCTATTTAAGGATCAGGCCGGTTTTGGGAACCGTCTCCAGAGCCGGGCTGTCATGGGCGGTTTTGAACGCGGTTTTCAGTTCTGTGCATCGCTCATCAATGGTGACATGAAAATGGGGATGGGAAAAAATGTAGAACTCCCCATTTAAAAGGCCTTCCAGCGCTCTGTTGGCGGCAATTTCTGTATCAATCCCTGTGGTGACAATCTCTTTTTGAACTGCCAGTCGCGGTTTTTCCTTTAACCGGTCTTCAAAAAACACCGGCCCGCCAAACCGGTCATGGCGATTCCGCTTGCTGTCATATATCCGGGATTTGACAAAACCGGGACAGAAAACCGATACGCTGATGTTTTTCTTTTCAAATTCTG
>JAABSK010000132.1 GCA_011390435.1 Desulfobacteraceae bacterium
CTTGACATTAAACCCAAAAAATCAATAGAATATCCGCGAATCTGACACCGCATACAATTTTGCAGTTTAATATCTAAGGAGATGCCATGGAAAACTTAGCTCATCTGTTCTCACCGTTTAAAATTCGTGATCTTGAAATCCCCAACCGATGTGTGATGCCACCGATGGGATGCCATTTGGAGAACAAAGACGCCACTGTCAGCGATGCCAACATTGCCTATATCACCCGGCAGTCCTCCGGCGGAATCGGGCTGGTGATTACGGAGATCATGGCCGTGCATGAAACAGGCGCACTGGGGATCGGTGCCTGGGATGACCGTTTTATCCCTGGTCTGACCCGGATGGCTGACGCCATTCATCACGGTGGCGCAAAAGCAGCCATGCAGCTGCATCACTCCGGCCGGGAAAATTATCGGGCACTGAAAAAAGGATATGCCCTGGGACCGTCTGCCCTTCCCAGCCTGGTTTATGGCATGGCTCCAAAAGAAATGACCAAAGAAGAGATCAAAATGATTGTTGATTCCTTTGGCGCTGCAGCCGCCCGTGCGGTTGAGGCTGGTTTTGATGCCGTTGAAATCCATGGGGCTCACGGATATCTGCTCACGCAGTTTCTGTCAGCCATCAGCAATCAGCGCACTGATGAGTATGGCGGAGATTTCAAAAGCCGGGCCCGGTTTGTATTTGAAGTGGTCCGGGAAGTCCGGCGCTGTGTTGGAAAAAACTTTCCCATTCTTCTGCGGCTTTCTGCTGAAGAATATATTAAAAACGGATATTCCGTGGAAGAGATGCAGACCATTCTTCCGGATCTGGTTTCAGCAGGCGTGGATGTCTTTCATGCTTCGGTGGGAACCCACGGAAGCCCTGGCGGTGTTACCAGCGCCCCGCCGGAATTTGAGGCGGGATGGAATGTCTGGAGAGCCAAAAAATTCAAAGATGTTGTGGATGTGCCGGTGATTGCGGTGGGACGTTTCAGCGATCCCAGAATTGCCGACCGGTTTATTGCAGACGGCGAAGCAGACCTGATCGCCTTTGGCCGCCAGCAGCTGGCAGATCCGGATTTTCTGAACAAGGCCAAAGCCGGTCAGTATGACCAGATTCGGACCTGTATTGCATGCAACCAGGGCTGTATCGAACGGCTGATGTATGAACCCCATTCCAGCGTCCGCTGTGCCATTAACCCGGAAACCGGCCAGGAACTTCTGTACCCGCGGACACCGGCAGCAACCAAACGCAATGTCTGGGTTGTCGGCGCAGGTCCTGCCGGGCTGACCGCTGCCTATGAAGCTGCAAGGCTGGGACACCGGGTTTCGCTGTTTGAAAAATCCGACCAGGCTGGCGGACAGCTTTTATTTGCCAGCAAAGCCCCGTCCAAGCAAATCTATGGCGACTGGATTCACTGGCTGATCAAACAGGTGGAACAGATGGGCGTGACCATTCAGACCCAGACCGAAGTCACTCCGGACGTCATCAGGACCGGCGCTCCAGATACCGTGATTGTCGCCACTGGCGGTGACAAACTGGTTCCACAGGTGCCTGGACTGGATCTTCCCATTGTCTGCAGTGCCTGGGATATTCTGGGAGAGACAATCGCTCCTGCAAAAACCGCGGTGGTCGTCGGCGGCGGACTCATCGGCATGGAAACTGCTGATTTCATGTCTGACAAGGGCTGCCAGGTCACCCTGGTGGAAATGATGCCCAGATCCCCTGTCCCCAATTATACCTCCCACGGGTATATGCTCCATAAACGGCTGAGACAGGCCGGATGCAGATTGATGTTCGGTGCCCGCCTTGAAAATATCGGGGAACAATCGGTAGCCGTTCGTATCAATGATGAGCAACAGGTCTTATCTGATGTTGAACAGGTGGTCCTGGCCGTTGGCATGAAACCCAGGGAAGAATTAAAAGCCTTTTTAAAAGACAGCGGAACCCCGCATGAAATTGTGGGCGACGCCGTTCATGTCCGCAGGATTATCGAAGCAACAGACGAAGGCGCAAAAGCGGTATGGAACCTTTAATATAGACCTGGACACGACAGTTTAGCGGGGATATCATGACACACTCTGAAATCGGAGAGATCATACTGGATCACCAGGGCGCAGCCCTTGGTGTGGCCAGAATGGAAGCTGAAAAATCCTACCAGGGTATTGGCGAACTTTTAAAAAAAGTGATTGAAGCCGATGATCTGGATGCATGGAATACGATTACACATAAAATCGACTATACCTACACGCATCTGGACAAAGCCCTCCAGGCGCTGGAAGCCGAAGAAAGGTTTCTTGACCCAATCCGGCAGCAGGTGCAGAGCGGTAAAAAACTCCTGTTCAAACCCAACCTGGTTTCAGTTGAAAACATTGAGCCCCGCACCCACCTCCCGGTACCCGGTACAAATGCCAATACAGAATGGGCGTTTGTTGCAGCAGTCATGCGCTGGTTTCACGATAACGGACAGATCCGCTACCACCAGATGTGTCTTGGGGAAGCCGCTTCCAGCAGCATCCTGAAAGCTGCCAGATACAGCAATATGAAGCGATCCGGACGCCCGGTGACACCTGAGGCTGCCTATGAAGGACGATCAGATGACTTTTATGGCGGGTGGGGATTTTATTTTGTCAGGCGCTATCTGGCTGGCACACTGGATGGTACATCAGATGAAAACCCCATGAACGGGCTTGAAGAAAGCATGGCCGGAACGTTTATCCCACCGGGCAGTGCCGATGGAAAGCTCATGGTTTACGATCTGAACCGCATCAGTGACGACCCGTCAAAAGGCAGGCAGATCGCCCTTCCGGACGGTGAGAATTTCACATCTATCATTCTCCATAAAGTCATTGCAGGAGGGGAACCTGCCGATCCGGAAGACTGCCGGCGCTATCCTGGGTGCGTACTGATCAATCTGCCCAAACTGAAAGTGCACTCCAATGCCATGTTTACCAATGCCATCAAAAATCTCGGCATTGGACTGTATCCTCTCCAGGCCAACCATCCCGGCGACCCGTGCTGGATATACGGCACCCCGGATTCTGACATCCCAGCCATCAAAAGCCGGATTCCTCATCAGGTCTGGGTACCGGACCTGGACCCTGAAACCCTGATTCCAAAGAAAAACACAGATGGCACGTACACGGTTACCCATACTGCCGGTCTGACCGGAACAATGCTGGACATCATCCGGGCAACCGCAAGCCAGGATGTTTTCATGATGCATATTGTGGATGCCATTGAAGCGGTCAACCGGGATCACCAGGGCATCGGCCTGGGCATTGCCGTTCCTGAAGGTCTGGTGATTGCCGGCATTGATGTTGTGGCAACCGATCTGATGTGTGCCAGATACATGTTCAGCAATGTCGGACTCAAGGCCGCTCAGGATTCAGGGCAAAAAGACCGGTTCGACGGCTTTTTCCCCCAGCAGGTACCACTGCCGCAGTTTGACGGCAGCACCATCCGGACAGGCAGCACCTGGGACTGCCCAATCGCGCGGGATGCCAGCATTGCCCGCGCCCATCAATGGGGCCTGGGACAGACACGCTATTATATCAAGGGCTGGGATGCCGTGTCACAAAACCCGCTGGCCTCGTTTAACGGCAGGCTGGGCAGTGTCAGTGACAACTCTTTTTCAGACATCCACACCCACTCCCTTTACTGGGATATGTTCAAGATGCCCTGGGACCTGCAGAAAACCTTTCTGGGATACATGGATGCGGTGGATCAGCTGGAAAACACCTCTTTGAAAACCCAGTTCCTGAAGGCCTTTGATGAAAGCGGAGACAGATCTGTCACATACGAGGAAAACGGAAAAAAAGGCATTTTCGGTCCGGCTCTGTTTCTGGGCGGGGCATACATCAGTTCCACAGCAGACAAAGATGACAGCCGGATGCTGAGCCGATTTTTTGCCATGACTGCCAATCCCCTTCGGTGCGCTGCCCCGGACTGGAACGCGGACCAGCACCATTACAACCGTGAATTCTTTTTGGGGTCAGTCGCTGTCGTGGCCCTGATGATGTCATCCATGAGCCGTGAAATAAAGGATCGCTTCTTTTCCGGCCTGACCTGGGGCAACGGCAGCTGGCCCAGCTTCTCCCAGGCAAGAGATGCCTATCTGCACCAGGTGCTCTATGGCTGGAAATTTCCAAAACAGATCGGTCTTTTCAGTCTTTACGGCAGTGTCATCGCCTATGCCGACCATCAACTGAACAACCGGCAGTTTGTGGGAAGTTTTTATGCAGCCCCCAATCCCAAAGCACCTCAAAAATATCTGGAAGCGGTAAAAAACAATGATATCAAACCGTTTGATGCTGTTCTCTATGTCCCAGAAGGATATGGGGCAAACAACGCCCTTCCCAATGTCAAAGAGACCTCTGATCCTGAAAAGATATTCACTGCAGAATTTGATCAGGGGAACATCAAATGGCCGGAAAAAATGCCTCACAGAGGCCACATGAAACACTGACAATCTGCCAATAATCTTCTGTTAGTTTCACCACTGTTCAATGATCAACGGTTTGAATACAACAGGTGAGAAGAAGATTAAAATGACTCAAAAACAAAAAACGCTTTTTTCAGTGGGCCTGAAGCTGGTTATCGGCGTAGGCCTGGCATCCAATATCTGTATCGGCCTTCTGCTGTACGTGAATATCACAGCATTTCTCCAGGTGGCACACAAAACCAATGACCTCCTGGAAATCAATGAAAAAATGAATGACAATCTCAGATCCGGAATCACAGATCTTCAAAACAAATTTATGGAAATCCCGTCTATTCTGGCTGCTGATCCGGCAGATAAGATCCTGGACTGGATCAAAAAAAACCATCAGATCTCGCAACCCCGCCTTTTGGAAAACCGGGACAGCTACCGCAATCTTTTCAAACGGAACCAACGCCGGGATCTTGCCAAAGGACACGTGATTGTCCATGTGCACAACGATGTCCTGATGGTCTCCAGAGGACGTGTCGATGCCAATGGCGAATTTATGCAAACAATTGAACAGTATCGCCTTGACACCCCTGACACCACAGGTGACCTTCAAAGCATTCAGGGGCAAATCGATATCATATCAAAACGCATGCAAAGCCCGGATATGCTGGAGCAGAATGTTTTGGCATTGAAAAATCGGTTGGCTGATGAAGCGATTGCGGCAGAATCCGCCAGGAATGAGATTCTGTACCGCGTGGAGGAGATTCAGAAAAAAAAGGCTGATCTTCTGGCCTATCGCACTGAAAAACTCAATACAATCAAAGGCATTGCCGCTGCAGCCGTGTTGATCAACCTTGGTGTCCTCTATCTTCTGGTGCGGATTATTGTTGAAAAACCCTTGACCCTGCTCACGCTTGCCATCGAAAAAGTCAACCGCGGAAAGAACACAGAGATTCCCTTTCAGAAACGAAAAGACCGCATCGGTCTTCTGGCGCTGTCGCTAAAAGATTTTCAGACAGCATTGAACAAACTGCAGCATGAAGATGATCGCAAGCAAAAACAGACCACCCTTATCAATGAACTGATCGCACAGATAACGCAGACCGTTGAAAAACTGCAAAAAGACGCCACCGCTCTGGAATCCAGGGCTGTAAAGCTCAATGAATTGGCAGCGGATACAGAGCGCAGAACCCGGGATGCTTCAGGTTCGATCAAAAAAACCACTGCCCAGGCAGACACGGTCTGTATTTCAGCCCGGCATCTCAAGGATGCTGTCGCTGGCGTTTCCCACCAAATGGAGCAGCAGAGCAGACTGGTAAGAGATATTGACGCGGTGGCCGTAAAATCAATTCAGGACATCCAGGCCCTGACCCTGGCATCCAGTCAGATCAATGAAATTACCACGCTGGTAAAAAATATCGCCAAAGAAACAAAGCTGCTGGCATTAAATGCAAAGATTGAAGCGGTCCGGTCAGGCGAAGCTGGAAACGGGTTTGCAGTGGTTGCAAGAGAAGTCAGAGAACTGTCAGACCAGACAGAAACTGCCAATACAGATATCACGTTTAAAGTGGATTCAATTCAGAAAGCCAGCCATACCATGATCGACAATACCCATAAAATAGAATCCAGGCTTGAAAATCTGCTGGAAACTGTCCGGCTCATATCTGAAGCGGTCAGCACTCAGGACGTTTCCACAAAAGGAATCGCACAAAGTGCAACCGCCACAGCCAAAGAGATGCAAAATGTCTCCCAGGCCATTTTGCAGGTCCAGGAAGCCGCTGGCCAGACCAGCGGGCTTGCGGAAAATGTACATTCCATTTCAGGCGAAGTTGCAGCAACATTGTCATGTTTACTCGAAGACACCCGTGAAAAACTTTCAATGATCAGCCATTCAGATACAGATATCACCGAAAAAACAGACGGCATCGCTATCATACCGGAAAATGAAACGGTTCTATATTTTTCTGGAGATACCCTGCCAGGGCCAGAGAAATATCTTCCCGCCAGGGATGGGCAATCACCTGAACCCCGATCGGAAAACCATCTGAGGTTGTCCCGCCCCGGATGGTCGTCACCGGCCACCCAGTGAGGTTGTATGTCATGGTATAGCTGAATCCCGGAAAATGATCCCTGGTCGATCCATGGATCACGGCCGGCAGTGAATTGACCGGTGACAGAATCACATCATACCCTTTGAAAAAAGACAGCAGTGAACTTTTAAACTGATACCATTTCATCACCAGCGCATCAAAGGTTTTTGCATCCACAGGAGCGGCACGATCCAGCCATGGAATTGAATGCCGCGTTGTATTGGATTCTTTCAGCAGCCGCCGTGTCGAGGCCCCTCCGTCAGCCGCCAGCAGCTCCATCATGATTTCAAATGTCTGCTCAATGCCTTCGGGCCGGACATCTTCAACATAAAAACCGTCACAACTCAGCATGTCTGCTATTTTCCGCACCACGCACCCGGTTTCATCAGAGACCGGAACAACCCCGTTATGGGTATGGAATGCGATCTTCAATGTTTTGACATCCACATTTTTAAAATCCCCCAGGGGCATGGGAACAATCGATGGATCGATCCAGTCCGGACCGGATATCAAAGGAAGAATCAGTGCCAGATCCTCCACACATTTTGCCATGGGACCGACCTGTTGAAAAGCGTCAAGCACCCCGCCAAACGGAAGGATATGACCGGTCCTCGGAACCCGTCCGGATGTCGGCTTGATAGATGCAATTCCGCAGCAATGGGCTGGATACCTCAGACTTCCGCCATAATCACTTCCAATGTCAAAGGCCGTTCCTCTGGCGGCAATCATCGCAGCCGCACCCCCACTGCTGCCGCCAGGAGAATATGACAGATTGTACGGATTGTTTGTCCGCCCATAAACCAGATTGTCTGTTTCAAAGCTCAGGGTAAATTCCGGTGTATTTG
>JAABSK010000133.1 GCA_011390435.1 Desulfobacteraceae bacterium
AGTTTTCCTGTGGGAAGCACCACTTTCATGCCCAGAACCGCATCCCGTGTGGCACCATACTTGACTGACCGGACACCACTGGCATTGTTGGAGATCTCTCCGCCAATGGTGGCAATCCTGCTTGAGGCAGGAGTCGGCGGATAAAAGACACCATAGGGTTTCAAGGCCAGGTTCAGGTCGTCATCCACCACACCCGGCTGTACCCGGCAATAGACATCTGCCATATTGATTTCAAGAATCTTGTTCATCCCCTTCATGTCAAGAACAATACCGCCGTTGATGGGGACGGTCTGCCCACACATCCCGCTGCCACTGCCCCGGACAATGACCGGAATCAGGTTTGCATTGGCATGGGCCATGATCTCCTGAACCTGGAAAGTGGTTTTGGGACGAACCACTGCCCAGGGCATGGCATGATGGACAGAAGAATCAGAACCGTAAGTATAAAGGTCGCACGGATCGGTCAGAACATTTTCCGGTCCGGCAATCTTTTTTAAAGCGGCATCATCGATTTTTCTCATTTGCGTTCCCTTTGTGCAGCATCAATTGCACTGCTGAATTGTTGATAAAAAAAATCTATAATTTCATAACCCAGTGAAAATTTCAATGTCAATTCAATGCCATCCATGCAAAAAATTGGGGAATTCAAATGCCTTTGCCTTGCCAAACGATAGCTGGGACGTTATAGTTCCCGTATGATTTCTCATGATATGGTCACATATAAACAAAGGACATCACAATGACATATTCAGTAAAATTTTTGCCCCATGATATTCAAATAACAGTGAAAGAAAATGAAAGCCTGATCCGTGCCGCACTGGAAGCAGGCGTTCATATCAATGCTTCCTGCGGCGGCGGCGGTGTCTGTGGAAAATGCCGGGTGATGCTGGAAAACGGCCAGGTGTCCGGCGGCATCTCAGAACATCTCAGCAAAGAAGACCAGGATGCTGGATATCGTCTGGCCTGTGTGTCCCGTGTGACCTCTGATATTGTGGTCAGGGTGCCGGTGGAATCACAGATGGATACCGGCCGCCTCAACCAGATCGCTCCCAGCCGCCATACAGCCAAAGCGGTTTATGCGGATGTGGATGAACTGCGCCAGGACGGCCTGTTTATCCCGCCAGTGGAAAAACTGTATCTGGAACTGGAACCGGCGACGATTACGGATAATCAGGCTGATGTGGCGCGGATTATCAGTCATCTTCGCCTGAAACATGACGAACACCGTCTGACCATGAACCTGAATGTGATCCGGAAAATACCGGATGTGATCCGGGAAGGGGATTTCAAGGTAACCGTTACCATTGCCCGGCCGGTCAGGGAAGATGGTAAAAACGAGATTATCAATGTGGAGCCGTTTGATACCACGCTTCGAAATTTTGCCGTTGCCGTGGATATCGGAACCACAACGGTTTACGGACAGGTCCTGGATCTGCACACAGGAGAGGTTTTGTCTCAGCACGGAGAATTCAACAGTCAGATTTCGTATGGGGAAGATGTGATTTCCCGGATCATGTATGCGGAAAAAAACGCGGATGGGTTGCATACGCTTCACCAGCGGGTGGTGGAAAACATCAATACCATCATCGACAGGATTTTGAAAAAAGCAGATGTCCAGCGGCATGAAATCAGCACCATTACCCTTGCGGGCAACTCCACCATGACCCAGCTGCTGCTGGAGATCAATCCCAAATATATCCGCCGCGATCCCTATGTGCCCGCATCGATTATGTATCCGCCGCTCCATGCCCATGAAATCGGCATCCATCTGGACAAACACGCAGTTGCCCTGATTTATCCGGGGGTATCCAGTTATGTGGGTGGTGATATCATTGCCGGAATCATGGCCTCAGGTATGTACAGATCATCTGAACTGACCCTGTACATGGATATCGGGACCAATGCGGAGATCGCCATTGGTCACAAAGACTGGATGGTGTGCACGGCAGCCTCTGCCGGACCTGCATTTGAAGGCGGTGGTGTAAAATTCGGCATGCGGGCCAGCAAGGGTGCCATTGAAGATTTTGCCATCCATCCGGAAACCTTCGAGCCCATGATCATCACTGTGGACAATCAGAAGGCCAGAGGTATCTGCGGTTCCGGCCTGATTACCCTGGCAGCCAAACTGCTGGAGGCAGGGGTGATCAATTCCAGAGGGAAATTCAACCGGGATCTGGATACGCCGCGTATCCGACAGACAGACGACATCTGGGAATATGTGCTGGTGTACCGGGAAAACACCCAGATTGACCGGGACATCACCATTACCGAGCCGGACCTGGACAACCTTATCCGGGCCAAAGGGGCCATGTACAGCGCGACGTTGACACTGCTGGATGAAATCGGCCTGAAAGTTCAGGATATTGAGCGGATCATTCTGGCCGGCGGGTTTGGTTCCTATGTGGATCTGCAAAGCGCGATCACCATCGGGCTCCTGCCGGAAATTGATCCTGAGAAAGTTACCTATCTGGGGAATGGGTCTTTGCTGGGATGCAAGATCAACTGCCTGACCAATGCCCTGCGCAAAGATGTGGCCCGGGTGGTGAACATGATGACCAATTTTGAGCTGGCATCCACACCGTCATACATGGATCATTACATGGGTGCTCTGTTTTTGCCCCATACGGAAATGAATTATTTCCCCAAGGTTAAAGAGCGGCTTGAAAGGTTGCGTAAATAATGGCCCGGGCCGGATATGTCCGAATCCTTGAAATAGAGCGTCCCAGTCTGAACAACAACACGGCAGATGCCCAGCGGCTGGAGCATGCGCTTTTGTCTCAATTTCAGATTGATGCCATCCGCATTCCCCTGACAGTGCTTAAAACCCTGCCGTCCAGGCTCAGGGCATGGGATTATCGGACAAAGGCCATTGTTTTCAGGGACAACACCTCCTGGGTTCTGGTGGCTCTGGCAGCACCAGAGGGTTCATCCCCTGTTCTGGGCGCAGCCGTTGATATCGGAACCACCCGGATTGTGATTTCACTGGTAAATCTGGAAACCGGAAAGCCGGTCTGTGAAAAGGGATTTGACAATCCCCAGGCCCTGATCGGGCCGGATGTGCTCACCCGTATTCATCACTCGCGGACCCCCGGAGGGCTTGAAGAGCTGCATCATCTTGTCATCAAAGGGGTGAACACGACCCTTCTGGAGATGTGTCGGGAACAGGGAGTCAATACCGGTGATATCTATCTTCTGGCCGGGGCGGGGAATACCGCCATGACCCATCTGTTTCTTGGGATTGAATCATTTGAGATGATCAAAGAACCCTATATTCCCTGTGTCAACAGACCGGACACATTCAGGGCCGGCGACCTGGGCCTCACCCTGCATCCAGAGGCACCGGTATTTTTGTTTCCCAATATCGGCGCCTATTTTGGCGGAGATCTGGTGGCTGGTATTTTGTACAGCGGCCTGGACCGGAAAGATGCTCCCTGTATCATGGTGGATGTCGGTACCAACGCAGAGATTGTGGTAGGCAGCAAAGACTGGCTGATTGCCTGTGCCGGCGCTGCCGGACCCGCCCTCGAAGGCGGGGTCAGCAAAATGGGAATGACTGCAAAACCTGGGGTGATTGACAAGGTCTGGATCGATCCGGACACCTGGCAGCTGAAAACGCACACCATTGAAGACAAAAAACCGATCGGCATCTGCGGCTCAGGCATGATTGACCTGGCAGCCAGCCTGTTTTTATCCGGAAGGATTGATATCCGCGGAAAGTTTTTTGAACCGGCCTGCAAAGGGCGATTGCTTGAGTCTGACGGGATTGCATCGTTTGTTCTGGTGGATGCCGAAGATTCTGCCACTGGTCAGCCTATCTGCCTGTCCCAGGTGGATATGAACTCGTTGACCAGTGCCAAGGCCGCCATGTACACCATTTTAGAAGTGATCGTTAAAAACACGGCCAGTCTGGCCTTTGAAGATCTGAAAAAATTCTATGTGGCAGGCACGTTTGGATCATTTATCAATCCGGTTTCTGCCATCTCCATTGGCATGCTTCCGGATATCCCGGTGCAGACGTTTGAAGTGCTGGGCAATACATCCCTGGGGGGGGCGGCACAGATGCTTATCGATCTTTCAGCCTATGACCGGGTCCGGAAGATTCGGCAGTCGATCACCTATATTGAGCTGAACGTGAACCAGGAGTTCATGAACCTGTTTTCCGGCGCTAAATTCTATCCCCACACCGATCGGTCCAGATTCCCTTCGGTCAGGCCCCGGCAAAATCTTTAGAACGCCTGCACGCACTGGCAGCTGACTGACCAGGGGTTATGATTCATCTGTCAGGTCGGCTGCAATCTCTTTGAGTCGGGTCACGTGGTTTTTTTCTTCAATAATGATTTTGTGCAACCCTTTCTGGACACGGTCGTCCTGGATGAACATTTCAAGGAGTTCATAAAACAGGATGGTATCTTTTTCAAATCCGACAAAGGTTTGCATCAGTTCGGCTGCAGTGGTGATGCGTTCAAAATCGATATCATCCAGAGCCAGGGTTTTGTCTCCCATCATCTCCTGCAAAACATTCGGCACCATCTCTTTCAGGTTTGCTTCCTGAAAATCCAGGGACAGGCGTTTTTTCTGTTGCACAAACCAGTCGGCGTGGACAACTTCTTCATCTGCCATCCATTTTAAGAGTGATTTTAATTCCGGATGGCTCACCCGGTCCATGGCATCAAGATAAATTTTTTCACCGTTTCTTTCCATTTGAACGGCGATTTCCAGCAGCTCATTCAAGGTGAACATGGCGGTGTTTCCTTCGTTGTTGTTCCGTCCAGTCAATCCGGCTCATCAGACCCCGGATGATGCGGATATCCCTGGAGGTCAATCCGGCATTTCCAAAAATGCGCCGGAAGGTCCGAAGCAGGTGATCCGGATTCTGAGGATCCAGATACTCAATATCCAGAAGGGTTTTTCGCATATGAGCGAACATCTGCTCCATTTCGGTGCCGGTTGCCAGTTTTTTTTGTTTTGGAACCATATCCAGGGTCCGGGTGTCAGATGCCAGGGCAATTTCATACAGCAGGATGGACAACGCATGGCTCAGGTTCATGGAAGGGTAGCCCTCATGGGTGGGGATGGTGATGAAGTGTTGACACAGATCCAGATCCCGGGTTTCCAGGCCGGTATCTTCCGGACCCATCACCAGGGCGAAATGGCTGGCATCGCCATTCTGGCAGATCTTTTGTGCCGCCTTTTCCGGGGTGAAAAAATGTCTGCGGTATTTCCCAAACCGCCGGGTGGTGCCAAAAGCAATCTGGACATCGAACAGTGCCTGGCTCAGGGTCGGGTACAGCTCGGCATTTTCCAGAAGATGAAAGGCGGTCATGGCCATTTTTTTGGCAGGAAGGGATAAATATTCTGCTGTGGGGTTGACCAGCCTCAGACGGGTGAAGCCAAAATTCATCATCACCCGGCAGACCGCGCCAAGGTTGATGGGTCCCTGGGGCTGCACCAGGATAACTGTCAGGTTTTGGGTCAGAAGTTCAGATGGCATGTTGGTGAGCTGCTTTCATTTGTTTATGTGATCAGCACTGGATCCGGCCATTGGGTGTCAAAGCCAAGACGCTGAAGGGTTTTGATGGCGGTGTGCACATGGGCGCCAGCCTCTTTTACGCTGTGGGAATCATCCCCCGGCACGACTGGAATGCCCATTTTTCTCGCTTCCATGAGAATGGACAGGTCGACATAGGGGGATTTTCCGCCTTTTGAAAGGGGTCTGAGGTTGTAATCCAGGACAAGTCCCAGATTTCGAATTAACGAGAGGTTCCGCCTGATTTTGTCGACAATCGGCGGTGAGGACAGGTGAATGTCACCGTGCCTGTCATAAATCCGGATCAGATCGAAATGTCCCACAACAAAGGGTTTCAAGCGGGAGATCATCTCATGCTGCAGGTCAAAATATTCAGCATACATGGCCTCAATCGAGCCCAGGTCTGCAGCGATTTTTTCATACTGGTCTGCAGAATAGTCAAAACACACATCACGAAGATGATGCACCGATCCCACAATATAATCCAGGTTAAAGGTATGGACAAGATGCCGGGTGTGGTCTGCATATCCGGTGTAGGTTTCGGTTTCCATACCGGCAAAGATGCGGATTTTAGCGGCATATTTGTCTTTAAGGGTGTTGATTGTCTCCACGTAATTTCCAAAGCGGCGATACAGGTCAAAAGCGGTCAGTCCCTTTTCTTTTTCGTCCGGGTACAAAAACTGGTCGCCAGGCGGCGGTGCATGTTCGCTGATCCCCACAGCTGGAAATCCCAGCCGGATATACTGATTGACGATATCTTCAAGCCGGTCTTCAGCGTGGGTGCAGAATTGTCCGCTGTGTCCGCCGTGAAGGGATATGGGGGTGATCTTGCTCATACCCGGCAAACTATCATTAAAAAGAGGATGAAATCAAGGGTTTCAGTCAGCAACGGCAAAACTGGCCTTGTGGCGGTCATGGATGTTTATATTGACAAAAACAGGGGCCTCCTTTAACCTGAATATCAGTGCAAACAGCAAGATAGGTCTGTTTTTTAAAAAAAGGATGAACCGATTATGTTAAAGGTCTATGCTGCAAAATGGTGCCCCCACTGCCGTCAGACAGTGGGCCATTTAACGGAAAATCAGATTAAATTTGAGTATATCGAAATCGAAGAGCAGTCGGATGATGTCATCGAAAAGATTGTCGAGGTCAACGGCGGGGATGACTGGGTGGTTCCCACCCTTGAATTCAACGGCAAGTGGCGGGAAGGAAAGGTATACGATAAAAAAGGCCTGGATGCGGATCTTCGTCAGCTGGGTGTGATTTAAATTCCTTCAGGTATCACAATGGCAAAACTTGCGCTTATCCGCTGTGAATCCTATGATGAAGAAGCGGTCAGCCAGGCGGTTGATCAGGGGCTTTCCCTTCTGGGAGGCCCTGAAAAATTTGTCCGTCCGGGTGAAACCCTGCTGATCAAGCCCAACCTTCTTGCAGGGGATGCGCCTGAAAAGAGTGTGACCACTCATCCTGCCGTGTTCAGAGCCGTGTGTCAGGCGTTTCTCACGGCTGGGGCAACGCTTTCCTACGGGGATTCGCCTGCCATCGGAAAAACAGAACGGGCAGCAAAAAAAGCCGGTCTGGCCAGCGTTGCGGAAGAGCTGGGCATTCCTCTGGCGGATTTTACAACCGGGGTTGATCTGTTTTTTGACAAAGGGATTCAGAACAAACGGTTTACCCTTGCCAAAGCCGTACTGGCGCATGATGGCCTCATCAGCCTGCCAAAGTTGAAAACCCACGGTCTGGAAAGGATTACCGGCGCGGTCAAAAACCAGTTCGGCTGTATACCGGGAGTTTTGAAAGGGGAGTT
>JAABSK010000134.1 GCA_011390435.1 Desulfobacteraceae bacterium
GCCGGGCGGGGGGCTCGCCTAAATGCAATTACGGCTGCGGATTTTTGATGGTTTCCTCCAGGCCTTTCACTGCTTCTTCCATACCGATCCTGCCGTCTTCATTGACATCTGCCTCAACAGAAATTAATTCCTGGGGCTGTCTGGACAGTGTTTTTAAAACCAGGATCACATCATTCAGATCAATGGTCTTGCTCTGATCCACATCACCTGTCCAATCCCAGTTTTGAACATCCACTACCAGTTCACCCGAGGTTGCGCTGACAATATCCTGATTCAGAGAGTCTCTCAGCCCGATCTGGTTGACCGTGAAGGTTGTATCGCCGGTATCTTTGGAACGGAAAAAAACAGACAGCGAAAGGGTCTGGGATGATGTGGAAACGCCACTGACATTTCCATACCTGGACAGGCCAATCACCAGTTTTCCAGGGACATCGTCTTCCAGCGCCATTTTCAGGTGTGTGGGGTCTGTCCCGTCATTGTTCAGAAGGCTGCCTTCAATGACTTTTGCCTGAATTCCGGCCGTTGCCGGGTCTGCGTCAACCAGTTCGAGCGCATCTGGCGGATAAACCAGGTCAAAGGCGATGCCATACAGATCGCTGACACCGTCGACCATGATATCCACACGGAACTCCCCTCCCAGATACTGGGTGGTTTCGGCGGTGATCAGAACATCAGTCGCTGCCCTTGCAGATATGGGATAAACCAGGATCAGGGACAGGATCAGCCATATCTGCCATGATACTCTCTGATTCTGGCTTTTTTTGTGTGTTGCTGCGGATTGTCCTTGCATTGTTTTATCCTCTTATCGCTTAATTGTTGACATTGATATAAAATGAGTAAGATCCCACCTGTCCGGTCAGACTGGCCTGATTCACGGTGATGAAACGTTCTCCATTTGACAGTCTCCGGGTATCCAGTGTGTATGTATAGGGTGTATATGCATGCTCTTCTTCATCAAACCGCTGATTGTCCACAAAGAGTATAATTTCGTGCCGGGTTTCGTTAAACAGATACAGGCTTTCCGGCGCGACAACCACCAGCAGTTTGATTTCGCCGGACACAGTGGTCAATGGCTTTTCTGCAAGACCGGTGGATGTATCATCAGCCAGATATACGGTAAACACAGGAGAAACATTCAACGCCCGCCGGACCAGGGACTGGGAAGAAATTCCCTCATCAATGCGCTGCATAATGGACCGTCGGGTGGATTGATAATTCAGAAGTTCATTTTCCGGTGGCGGCAGTGTTTTCTGGTAGTCCAGATAATTATCACTGCTTTCCTGAACAATCACGGCGTTGTTGGCAAGGGCAAATCCTTCGATGTAAACATGTCCGCCAGGTTGATCCATGACACGAATTCGCCCGGTTTCATCCAGACCATCCCAGGAATACACATGCGCTCCGGCAGGCATGGGCTGCCAGTTTAACAGCGTCTTGAGCAAAGGCCCTTTATGAATTCCTGCCCGCAGGCTGATCCGGGAGGGCTGTGAAAGTGTATAGGTAATGGTTACGTCGTTTTCAGGTTTTCGGATATCATGGATATAAACATCACTGACAGCACCGCCGGATGTTGCGGTTGGGTCATAAATCACCTGTGTACCGTCCGCATCAACTGCCTGGATTCCAAACAGGTATGCTTCATTGGGGACCATCTGGCCTGACGTATCCATTCCATCCCAGAAAACAGTGTTGATGCCTGCGGGCATGGGCTGATCAGCAATCAGACGCTGAACCACGTTATAATCGGGTGTGTATACCTGAACCGTTGTCTTTGCGGATTTGTTAAGCGAAAAAGACAATTTGATTCTCTCACCGGGTTTGAGTGTATTTTTGTCCACCTGTACATCCCCGATGGCTAAATCAGCGGCCATGATCGTTGCAGTGGTAAACATGGCACTTGCCATCAGAAACAACAAAGCAATTGATATCAGCCGGAATCCTGTCAGCAGACTGGCGGTGTAATTCATTTTTATCTCCCTTCTTTTATCCAGATATGGGTTATTTTACCCAGAATGGCTGGCTGCATGTTTTTTGTAAGCGGGTGATCTGTCGTAACTGTTTACTGATCAAAGAAATCACCCATATTTCCCTGTTTCCGGTTCTGGCAGACACAAAGGCAAGTTCACTGCCATCCGGAGACCACACCGGATCTGCGTCAAATGACGGGTCCGTTGTGATCTGTTGACGGGTATTGTCTGAAAGCGTTAACACCCAGATATCATAATTGCCGTTTTGATTTGATGTATATGCAATCTGGTCTCCATTGGGCGACCAGACCGGCTGATAGGAATCTGCCAGATCCTGTGTGACCAGACGAAAAGTCTGCTTTTCAAGATCCAGAATCCCAATTTCCTCAACAACGCCCAGTACACTGTCCCGCCGGAATTCAGCATACGTCAGCTGTTTTCCATCAGGTGAATATGACGGATAGATTCGCATGGGTGGATGTTCACTGATCTGAACAGGTCCCATCCAGACGTTTTCATGACGTTTCATCTGCCACAGTTCGCTTTGATCCGATGGCAGAACCCTATATTTTACAAACGCCAGTTCCTGTCCATCCGGCCGCCATGCAGGCTGGGTAAAAATTCCCTGCGGCAGCGGCAGCGGGGTTAAACCTGTGCCATCCGCATTCATCATCATCAGGGTCCGGTTGCTGTCGGCAAAAACGATCTGTTTTCCATCCGGCGACACCGCTGGAAACATTTCATCCGCTGATGTCCGGGTGATCTGCCGGAGCCCTTTCCCATCCGGCTGAATGGCCCAGAGGTCCCAGTTACCGGCAGAATTTGAAGTAAACACAATGGTGTCTCTCAAACGGGAGTCATCTGCCATTGCAAAACTGCAAAGCCATACAACAACGGAAAAGACAACAATCAGTTTAACGGTTTTTGGCATGCTGCGCTCCAGAAATAAGGTATTCAATCCGCTTTTTAAGCCTTTCCAGATAGGGTTGATGTGCCGGCTGGATATCCCTGTGTCTGAAACAGATAAAAATGGATTGGGACGTCTGGGTCTGGAAATAGAGAATCCAGTTTTTCAATGTATTGGTAACGTGCCATTGGTCCCGATGCAGTTTGAGTTCACGGATATCTGAAAACGAATACGAAGAAATGGTTGATTTAAAAAAGGTCATTGAATCTTCTGTTATTTTTTTCTGGCGGGCGTCAATTTCAAGGGATTTTTTAAATCCATTTTTAACAATAAAACCCGCTAAAAAACTGATGGTCCAGGCCCCACCCATAATTGCTGAATAATTCAGTAAAGACCAGCCCGGATTTAATTCATCCAGAAAAATCATCATGACCAGAAGCCCTGAAAAGGAAAACCCGAAAAACGGCACACCACAATACCAGAAAACAGACATTCCGGTATTCAAACGCAACACACCATTTTCATCGTTCAGGACAGTTGAAGCGGGCAAGGGCTGTTGCCCGGTATATCCATCCGGCAAAGCCGCTTCCATGGCCCGGGTCTGGCGCTGCCATCGCATCTCTTTAAAAATCATGGTGCCCGCCAGAAACAAA
Source organism: Desulfobacteraceae bacterium (assembly GCA_011390435.1). The sequence goes on from JAABSK010000134.1 coordinate 3,528, forward strand.
AACCCGGCAAACACCGTCATCAGCGCAAAACCATCCCTCACATACGCAGTGTTGATCACTGAAAGTTCCGGCTTATCAGGATGATACCAGACGGTAATCGCGTCACCCTCTTTCAACCCTCTGATGAAATAGGTATATCGTTTAATCGACCGTTCCCGCAAATGAAACTGGGTATTGGTATATGTTCTATCCCCTGCTTTGTACTGATATTCCAGATAATAGCGCCATCGATTTTCTTCATCCCACCATCCTTTTGCCGATGCTTTCACCACCACGCCTGTTACACTGGTCCAAAGATGCCGGACCTTCCATATCGTCATGGTTTGAAAGGCAAGAATCGCAAAGATCAGTCCGAAAATCACAACCACAACTTTAAATATTGGGCTGAATTTTTTGGGAGAATCGCTCATTCACCGCTCCTGTTTTGTTCCACGCTACAACTTAAAGACCACATAGGGCCCGACTGATCCCGATATTTCATAAAAAGTCTTTTCATAAGTGAATTTCCAGATACCAGCTGTTCCCTTGATTGCACCGGAAAGTCCTGCCCCTGCTTCCAGTGACAGATATCCGCCCTGAACCTTGAGACAGACTTCAACTGATCCGGTGACCCCGCCTGAAACATAGGCCTTGACCAGCGAGGAGTCCTTGTCCTCTTCAGCAAGGCCAAAAAGGGCCTCCAGCGTAAGGGCACCTTTAATGCAGCCTTTTCCAAAACCTGCATCATCACAATTGTCATATCCGCCGCTCAGGCTTCCGGAAAGCCCCCAGGATACTTTTGCCACCAGCCCGATAAACCCTTTGGACTGAAACACCCACACATCAATATCCCAGGAAATTCCCCACGGGGTGTCAATATAGCCGGTATCACCGCTCCAGCCCACAGAAACTGCCAGCTCTTTGTTCACTACATATTGGCCGGCTTTTTGGGTTCCTTCTCCACAGCATTCTTTGCATTTCTGATATGAAACGCCGATGCTGCCACTGTCCATGTATTTGGATAAGAACTTTGGAATCAGTGATTTGACCTTATCAGCATCAAAAGACAGAGAATGTGAATCACAGGTTTTAACAGATGTTCCCCTGGGATCGGTATATTTCAGCGGATTGGACATGGCATATTCATACAGGTTCAATCCGTCAATAAACCCCTTGGGATCTGGATTCAAAAACCGCCCCAGATCAGGATGGTAAACTCTGGCACGATAATAATAGATTCCGGATTCTGCATCATACCGCCTGCCGGTGAACAGATAGGGATTTTCCTGGGCAGACTCAGCAATTTGTGTTCCTGCAGCATTAAAGAACGTTACGCGGCCGTAGGCATCATATTGATATGTCTCGATCAGGTTGCCACTCCCATCTGTCAGTGCGGTTACAGAGCCGATCACATCGGTTAGGAAATATGCGCTGATGCCATCTTTTTGCATCTGGATCACTTCATCCAGACCGTTGCCATACACATAACTGGCTGTGACGACATTGCTGACCCGCTCTTCAATGATGCGGCTGTCATCATAGATGTATTCAGTGGTGACACCACCTGATATTTTTTCAACCCGCCGGTTCAACGCGTCAATGGTGAACGAAACAACATTGCCGTCTGATTGCCGGATTATTTTTACCAGCTGATTTTCATAATCGTACTGATAGGTCTTTGTGCCGTCGTCAATCAGGTTTCCATTGGCATCGTACTGGAGAGTCGTACCACCTGCAGTCGTGTACTGATTCATCTCATTGACTGCCCGGATTTCATCGGTACCGTCCCGGGTGACTTTGAGAAAGTTTCCAAGGGGATCAAGTTCATATGCAGCGGTAAACTGCGGCGATGGAATCTGATGGTTCTGATCTGCTGATCCCTGTTTAAAAGCAGTCAACCGATGACTGTTGTCATATGCATATTGTTCAGATCGGCTTGCACGAACCGTATCCACGGTATGGGTCCGGTTTCCCTCTTTATCATACCCATACTGAAAGCCTGCGATCTCTGTCCCCCCTGACTTTTCGTAGGCAATCCCGGTTATCCGACTGTTTTTATTATAGGTATAGGCTGTGGCAACGCCATTTCCAAATGTCCTGGTCAGTGGTCTGCCAAGGGCATCATATGCATACGCCACCAGATTTTCCGGATTTTCCGGATCATTTATCTCATCAATGGCGGCTATTTTATCCCGCAGCGAATAGGTTTCAACAACTGTCCGTCCGCCGGGATAATTGATGGTACGGGTCAGATCTGCAACATCATGGGCATAGGTAATCTGTGTGCCGTTCTGATCAATGGCTGTTATCCGGCCGGATGCATCGTAATTGAAACCGATTGTTCCATAGTCATTGGTGGCAGTGGCCAGTCTTCCCAGTTTATCATACGTGTAATCATAGGTTGAGGTATCTGGATACTGTCTTTGAATAATTCGATAAAGGTCGTCTCTTTGATAGAGGATCACCGTACCGTTCTGATCGGTTTTTTTGGTGATTTTTCCTGCAGCATTGTATTCGACTGCCTTGGATGTCCCGTCTGCATAAGTCACGGAAACCAGTTGGTTTGCCGCATCATATGCATATGTGGTGTCGTTCAGGTTTGCATCGGTCATCTTGACCATGTTCCCGGACGAGTCAAAGGTCAGTACGGAAACATTCCCCAGCGGGTCTGTCACCTTGACCAGGCGATTGAGCTCATCGTATTCATTGACCGTGGTTTTCCCCATCCGGTCTGTCACCTGAATCAGGTTGTAATTCTGATCATAGGTATACGTGGCTTCATTGCCCAGGGCATCTGTGGTTTTTGCCGGTTTATTAAACGATGTGTATACGGTTGTTGCTGTATCTCCGCTGGCTTTTATAATCGCAGTTTTGTTTCCAACCCCGTCATACGTATAGGATTCAAAAAGCCCCAGGCTGTCCCCAGCAGAAATCAGCCGGTTCAACTTGTCATAGGTATAGGTAATCACATTGCCGGATACCGTGGTATAGGAAAGCTTGTTGTTGTTTTCATCATAGGTATAGCGCTTGACTTCGCCCAGGCTGTTGGTTTCAGTCAACAGATTTCCACGCAGATCGTATGTTTTGGTGGTTTTCTGACCCAGGGCATTGGTCTCGGAGATCCGTCTGCCCATGCAGTCGTATTCAAAAACTGTGACAACATCATCATCAAGGAATTCATCGTCTGGATCATCAAGCGTGCCTACGACTGCAATGGTTTTGATAAGATTGCCCATCAGATCATATTCAAACAGCGTGACCTTGCCTGCCGGATCGATCATTTTGATCCGGTTGCCATTTGCATCATATTCATAACTGGTGGTGCTGCCCAGTGGATCGGTTTCTGTCAGCATCTGATCCACGGCATCATAGGTATAGGTCCAGGTGTTATTCCGGGCATCGGTTTTGGTCAGCCGGTTTCCTGAATCATCATAGGTAAAGGTGGTGACATTGCCTTGGGCATCTGTCTCAGAGACAATCTGATATCGGTTGTCATAGGTCCGGGAGGATGTGGTGTTGCCCCGCGGATCCGTGACAGAGGCAAGAAGTCCGGCTGCGTTATAGGCATAGGTTGTGGCATTGCCCAATGCATCGGTCTGTGCTGTCATCTGGTTGGAAATATCATAGGCATAGGTTGTGGTGTGGCCATTTTCATTGGTCACGCTGGTTTTGTTGCCATTGCCGTCATAGGTAAATGTTTGTTTCTTCCCATCCGGATCAGTAATGCTGATCAGCCTGCCCATTAAGTCATAG
>JAABSK010000135.1 GCA_011390435.1 Desulfobacteraceae bacterium
TGGGATTGTATTTTATTCTGACACCGCTGCTGCCGGTATTCCGACAGCTGTGACAATATGGAGACGGATGAAGATGAAAATCAAATTGTTCTTGGCAGTGATGCTGACGGGTTGGGTCAGCTTGATTGTATTGTCCGGCAATACAATGGCAGATCAAAAGCCTGTAGCATCAATCTCTCTGTGCTCTTATCAGTTTTCGCCTGTTCTGGAAGGGGACAGGGTTACCCATGATTTCATCATCAAAAATAGTGGCACAGCACTGTTGGAAATTATTAAAATTGAAACCGACTGTGGGTGTACAGCGGTATCTGCCGTAGATCATATCCAGCCGGGTAAAGAAGGAGCCATTTCCCTTGAATTGAACACCTATGGCTATGGTGGGTATACGGTTAAAAAAATAACCAAGGTTTACACCAATGACCCAGACCATGAGATCATTCCCCTGGAACTGAACGGTCATGTTAGGAAGTATGCTGTGCTTGATCCTGCCCTGATCGCCTTAAGGGGAAATGTCGGACAGCCTGTCACTGCCAGAATGACCATTGCTCCGGCAGCACCGGATCTTGATTTCAGTATTGAACGGGTTGAGGTCAAGGAAAATATCAACCTCCGGTTTGAGCTCAGAAAAAACAACGAAACCACACCTGCTCATTATGAACTGATTGTTGAAAACACCAGGACAGAACCAGGTCGATATTATGATATTTTTACCCTGTGGACAGACACCGATCGAAAGATTTATGTGCGTGTCTACGGGCAGATCAGCCCTTAACCTCTGCCTCCTTTTTAACACGGCTCGGAAAGCGGTGAGCAGACAACAATTCCCTGGCCATACCATGAATCTTTGAAGTCAATCACTGTCTGATGAAACAGTTCGCGTTCATGACGGTTATAAACAAAATCAATTCCCTGCAGCTGCAGGGTTTCATCTTCTTTGCGTGGTTCATCCAGAACCAGGCCCAGTCTGGGGCCGATTCACCCGAATCCCTGCCGGATGATGCGGATATGGTTGGAAGGAGAGATTTTCAACACATTTTCCAGTTCTGCTCTGGCAGATTCGGTCATTGAGATCTCAATCATCAGGTCCTCCTTTTGCAGGTTTTTTATTTTTTAATGGCTGTCCACGGATAAAAAACAGATGATATTGTCAGCGTTGATGATGACAACCGCTGGAACGGCAACACCTCCATGCTCAAATGGATTTAAAAGCCCCCACTGGGTGAGCATCTGCCGTTTGGGATCGCACAAGAGCTGAAACGGGAGCGCCATCTCCTTTTTTAATGCAAGGGCCTGTTCCGGGTGATCGGTTGAAAGGGCATACACCTCTGTATGGTATTTGGAAAACCGGGAATGGGCCTTTTTGAGTTCAGCCAACTGGCGGATGCAGAATGGTCACCAGTGTCCCCGGTACAGCAGCAGCATCACATTTCTGCCTGGCTTTCGGGCATCACTGAGGGCGAATCTGCTGCCGGTTTCGTCAACGGCAACAAAATCCCTGGCGATATCTCCTGCTTCAGGCCGGACAATGTTCATACGCCTTTCCTCCTTTACATCAAGATTTGTATCACCTAAAATTAAATCATAATCATGCTGAGCTGGATGTCCATGCTGAATTTTTTCCGGACATTGACTGTTTTCAGCCTTTATCAAAGAACAGTGGCCTGATGGTTAACGGTTATTTAAAAAAAGGAAGCACATATGATGCATCAGATCGATTGGGATGATTTTCAAAAAGTTGAACTGCGGGCAGGCACGATTGTCGACGTTCAGGATTTTCCCGAAGCCAGAAAGCCTGCATATCAACTGCTGGTGGATTTTGGCCGGGATATCGGTATCAAAAAATCCAGTGCGCAGATCACTGACTTATACTCAAAGGCAGACCTGATCGGCAGACAGGTCATTGCCGTTGTTAATTTTCCCCCCAAACAGATCGGGCCCATCATGTCCGAGTGTCTGGTTACCGGGTTGCACCGGGATGATGGCCGGGTTGTTCTGGCGGTACCTGATATGGACATCCAAAATGGGGCACGCCTTGCATAGTTCTGCACCGGTTCAAACCTGCGGCTGTCAGGCCGTATCCTGCTTAGGCTGAAATAGTTTCTGAACGAGAATTATTCTTTTATTATCAGCTAGTTACAAAATTCAATACAGGGCCTGTCAAGTGCAAAAAACACTGGCATCCGATTCAATTAATTGCTATAGGAATGCGGGAGTGAATTCAAAATGGAAAGAATTCAAGCAGGTTAGAAGGATCTATCGGGCACTGGCGGTGCAGGTACCAGGCGCATCGTATATGGTGTGGAGACAAAATTTATAAGGAAAATGAAAATGGAAATCAAAAAACCGTTGCACTTAACCGTTGAAGAAGCTGTGGACTATATTATCGACCTTTACGGCAAAGATATCAGGATTGGCATGCCCCTCGGGCTTGGCAAACCGGTTTCACTGATCAATGCGCTTTATAACCGGGTTAAAAAAGATCCTTCCACCAAGCTGACAATCTTTACCTCATTATCCGTTGAAAAACCGAGCGGGAAAAGTGATCTGGAACGCCGGTTTTATGAACCGATCGTGGAAAAACATTTTTCCGGTGTAAAGGATCTGGATTATATGCTTGACCTGCGGGCCGGCAGGTTTCCTGATAATGTTGTTCTGACTGAAATCTACTGCAAAGCCGGGACGTATCGTAATGACGCTAAAATGCAGCAGGATTACATGAGTTCCAATTATACCCATACGGTTCGGGACTGCAACGGCGCCGGCAACAAAATGTATGCCCAGATGGTGGCCAGCCAGAAAGATGAAAACGGTACAATCAGCTACAGCGGGGCCTGCAACGCAGATTGTCTCATGGAAACCCTTGACCTGTATGAGGAAAACGGCAAAAAAGGGATCAAAAATATCGCCATCGGTGTGGTTAATCCCAATTTGCCATTCATGTATGGTGATGCGGTGATTCCTGCGGAGCGGTGGGATATCATCGTTGATGACCCATCCTGTTACGAATCCTTGTTTGCCACGCCGCGTGCCCCTGTTGCACCTTCTGATTTCATGATCGGACTGCATGTGAGTACCCTGATCAAAGATGGCGGAACGCTTCAGATCGGTATCGGTGCTCTGGGCGATGCCATTGCCTACAGCCTGGGGCTGCGGAACAATCAGAACGACGCATACCGGAAAGTGCTTGCAGACAGCGGTATTCTGAACCAGTACAGCGATTTGATCAATACAGTCGGTGGTACATCCGTATTTGAGAAGGGTCTTTACGGTTCCACGGAAATGCTTGTGGACGGTTTTGTGCAGCTTTACAAAAATGGCGTGATCAAGCGCAAAGTGTATCACCATGTTGGTGTTCAGCGCCTGATCAACGAGGGCAGACTCAAAGACACGATTCCATCGGATATCCTCCAGCAGATGCTGGACCAGGATACCATTCCTCCATACCTGACAGAAAAAGAATTCAATGCGCTTCAGCATGTGGGTGTGTTCAAGGCAGCAGCCGTTTTTACAGATAATCAGATCGTCTGCGAAGGCAGAACATTTTCGCCGTTGCTGCTGGATACAGACAATCTGAAAGCGATCAGTGACACCTGCCTCGGCAGTGAGTTGAAAAACGGTGTTGTATTGACCGGCGCCTTTTTTATCGGTCCTCAGGATTTTTATGATGACCTTAAAAATATGCCCAAAGCTGAACAGCTCCAGTTTGAGATGACCGGTGTTGATGTGGCCAACCAGCTTTACGGGGACGAAGTACTGCGCAGGTTGCAGCGTAAAGACGGACGGTTCTGCAATACCGGCATGAAGGCAACCCTTCTGGGTCACATTTCATCTGATATGCTTGAAGATGGAACAGTGGTCAGCGGTGTTGGCGGGCAATACAATTTTGTATCCATGGCCCACGCACTTCATGACGGCCGACTGGTCATGATGATCAAAAGTACCCGCAACGAAAAAGGAAAGGTCTTTTCCAACATTCTCTACAATTACGGGAATGTCACCATCCCGCGTCATCTGAGGGATATTGTCGTGACAGAGTATGGGATTGCTGACATCAGAAGCAAAACTGATCAGGAAATCATCAAGGCCATGCTGAATATCACTGATTCCCGTTTTCAGGATGAACTGCTGGCAGACGCCAAAAAACATGGAAAGATTCCTGAGGACTATGAGATCCCGGAACAGTTCCGGAACAACACTCCTGCACGGCTGGCACAGGCATTGACCGAAGCCAAATCCCAGGGACTGTTCCCGGATTTTCCCTTTGGCACGATCTTCACAAAGGAAGAGCTGCTGATTGCATTTGCCTTGAAAGCCATGAAAGCGAAAATGGAGAGCAAGTCGGCATCTGAAATCCCGGAAATTGTAAAATCCCTGCCCGCTGAAATCCCGGAAAATCTTACAGCCCTGTTTGAACGCATGGGATTGACACAACCTGAGACACCTGCGGAAAAAGAGAGTTTCATGCAGTTGATGCTGGTACTGAAGGTCGCAGGGTTCTTCTAACAGGAATGATAAAAGCAGGTGCTTGTCTCCCTGTTGCAAACCGGTTTCCCGGTTTGCAACAGGGAGTTGCTGCCGGGCTCCACATTGGGGCATATAATTAAAATAGGCAGAGTCACCGAAATGGCTCTGCCTATTTTTTTAAGAAACACTGACTATTTTAACTTACAGCGTCTAACGACCGATCTTCTCTCTTCACCGGATCTTCGTTCTGGGGAATAACTAGCGTATGAAAATATTCGCTGATTGGTTCCTGAACATCTACCATCATTATCAATTAAAAAATGGTTTTTTTTGTGAATCTTATGCAGTTTTCTTTGTAAGCGGTAATTAAACCCCATCTACCAATGCCCGTGGATTTCGCTTAGCATGCATCTTTAAAAAGGAGGTGCACATTGAGCAAAACGTGGAAACAGAAAAACGAAGAGCGGGCAGAATTTTGGAAAGCACATCTCCAGCAATGGTCTGGAACCGGTCTTTCTCAGAGAGAATATTGCCGTCAGAACGACCTGAGACCCAACCGGTTTACTTATTGGAAGATCAAATTCGCTAAAAAGAATATGCCGGTTGAACTGGTTCAGGTTCCGTTGCCAGTTCGGTTCACCCCCAAAGGGTTAAGGCTTAATATTGGCAAAGGTCTTCAGATCGAGATTCCAGATGATTTTTCCACTGATACACTTGAACGGGTATTGATGACCCTGAAAGTTGTATCATGAATTTTCCTTCAGGTATCAAGGTTTTTTTGGCACTGGGTGCAACGGATATGCGAAAGGCCATTAACGGATTGTCTTTGATTGTCAGTGAACAGATGCAACTGGATATATTTGCCGGTCATCTATTCGTGTTCTGCAACCGATCGCAGACAATTTTAAAGATTTTATACTGGGATAAGAATGGTTTTTGCCTGTGGCAGAAACGGCTTGAAAAAGACCGGTTTAAATGGCCTAAAACAGCAGGGGATGTTATAGATATCACAAGCCGGGAACTCTCCTGGCTGGTTGACGGATTGAACATCGATCAGGCCCATAAACCCTTGAAATATTCTATGATTTTTTGACATTAAAACTATGAAAAACCCTGTGGTTATGCTATATACAGATCATGACTGAAGAGACTCTGACACATGCTGACACCCTTGATGACCTTAAAAAATCCGCACTGGATTTATTCAGGCAAAATCAGATGTATCAATCAGAAATTAAAATCCTCCAGGAACAGATAAAATGTCTACAGGATAAACTCTTCGGCAGGAAATCGGAAAAAACTCCCAGGGATGACAACCAGCTTTCTCTTTTTGAAATGCCGGAACCCGATCTTCCTATTCTGGAGGAGCTGGAAACTGTAAAAATTGCCGAGCATACCCGAAAAAAAAGCGGCCGCAAACCCTTACCGGCAAATCTGCCCCGCATCGATGTTGTTCATGAACTCACTGAGGATGAAAGGCAATGCAACTGTGGCTGTCTCAAGGATCGCATCGGCCAGGAAGTATCTGAACAACTGGATTATATCCCTGCAAAAGTCCGGGTGATCCGAAATATTCGGTATAAATATGCCTGCAAAAACTGTGAGGGGGTTGAAGATGAAAACCCTACGGTGTCCATTGCCAGGATGCCGGATCAGATGATCCCAAAAAGTATCGCAACTCCCGGGCTTCTTGCCCATATCCTGACTGCAAAGTTTGCAGATGCTCTGCCATTTTATCGTCAGGAAAAACAATTTACCAGGATCGGCATTGAGCTTGCCCGATCCACCATGTGCAACTGGGCCATGAAGGTCTCCGATGCCTGTGATATCATCATTGACATGATGAAAAAAGATATTCTGGCAGGACCGCTTATTGGAATCGATGAAACCCCGCTTCAAGTGTTAAAAGGTCCCCGGAAATCAAAATCCTATATGTGGGTTTTTAAGGGCGGTCCACCGGACAAAAATATTATTCTGTTTGAATATCACCCGACAAGATCCGGAGATGTTGCATCTCTGTTTTTGAATGGCTATAAAGGTGTCGTTCAAACAGACGGGTATGTTGGATATGATTTTCTGGATACCCAAAAAGAAATCCGCCATGTTGGGTGCTGGGTTCATGCCCGCAGAAAGTTTAAAGAAGTGACCAAAGCGGCTGGAAACAAGACCGGTTTGCCAGGTAACGCAAGCTCTGCGTTAAAATACATCAGCAGGCTGTATAAAATCGAAAAAGAAGCCCGTGAAAAAAATCTGTCGCCAGGACAACTGTATGAACAAAGGCAATCACTGGCAGTCCCGATTCTTGACGAGTTTAAAAAATGGCTTGATGCAAGAGTAGAAAAAGTCCCACCCAAAAGCCTGCTTGGGAAGGCCATTCATTACACCCTCAGCCAATGGCATCGTCTGATCCAGTACACAAAAGACGGTATCACCAGACCAGACAACAATCTGGTTGAAAATGCCATCCGGCCTTTTGTAGTAGGACGAAAGAACTGGCTGTTCTCTGATACCGTCCAGGGGGCTCGGGCCAGCGCACTGATCTACAGTTTGATCGAAACAGCAAAATCAAACGGTCTGGAGCCATACTGGTATCTGAAATATCTGTTCGAACAGTTGCCCGGAGCGATGACAGAAGAAGACTTCAGAGCACTGCTCCCATACAACGTCGATAAAAATCAGCTGGCTGGGCCTACGGTCAGTTGAGTGGGGTTTAAACACCGCTTACTTTTCGGCAGCTAAACCATCTTGTCTTGGTTATTTGAAACTGATTACCTGAAGCCCGAAATCATC
>JAABSK010000136.1 GCA_011390435.1 Desulfobacteraceae bacterium
ACTGAACACATCGGTGCTGACAGCTTCCGGAGAGATACACTTCCCGGTCTGGACGGACAGATGCTCGATCCATGGGGGCGGCGTGCCCAGCAGAACAAAATGGCCGTCAACATTCATTTCCAGAACCGCAAAATTCAGGGCCTGGAAAATCGGGTCCAGAGTGGAAAACACGTCTTTTTTTTCCGGATTCCATACAATCAGACCATAACCATCGTCGGTTTTGAAAATCCGGGCATCCAGGCTGGGAGCGTCTGGTCGTTGAATGCAGGAAAAATCAATGGACTGGCCTTTCAGCGGTAAAATTCCCTCCATGAAGTCCAACAGGGCCGAGACGGCATCGCCTGCTTTTGGGGAAGATATTCCCAAAGCGTGAAGGTTTCCCCCCCACTGGTGAATCCGGCCCAGACGGTCCAGCAGAAAATAGGCCGGGGCATGCTCATCCAAGGCGGTGTTGCAAAGATGATCCAGCAGGAGACTTGCAGATGACGGCAGTTCCATTTTTAACTCCGGTGATGGAAGATTTTTTTGAACCAAACCAGATGATTGACGGCACAGCTGAAAAAAATGATGGTGAAACAATAGCAAATCTGCTGTCACTTCTCCAGAGAAAAATCAGCAGCACTATTGGATTTTTTCTTTTTTTAACAGGTAATAATACTCCCCTTTTGATTTAACCAGTTGGCGATGGGACCCTTTTTCCCTGATCATGCCATCCCGGAGCAGCAGAATGGTATTGCAGTTGCGCACAGTGGACAATCGGTGCGCAATGATAATCGTCAATCGTCCTTTCATCAGTTTTTTCATGGCATCGTGCACGCTGGTTTCAGACTGGGAATCCATATACGAGGTGGCTTCATCAAAGATAATCAGATCCGGATTAAAGGCAAAGGCCCTGGCAATACAGACCAGCTGTTTTTCACCACTGGAAAGGGGCTGCCCCCCTTCTTTGATAACGGTGTCCAGGCCGCTGAATTTTTCAAATAAAAATCCGCAATGGGCATTTTTGAGAGCGGTTTCAAGCACCTGATCTGCGATTTGAGAGCCATATGGGCAGATATTGTCGCGGATGGTGCCGGAAAACAGAACCGGTTCCTGCATGACCAAGGCAGTTCTGCTCCGGATATCCCGGACATTGATTGATGCCGCATCCATCCCGTTGATCATTATCCGGCCGGTGTCCTGGGTGTAAAAACCGGTGATCAGGTTGATGATCGAGCTTTTTCCCGATCCGGTCCTGCCCACAATGCCGATGGCTTCTCCTTTGGGCAGAAAAAAAGAGATATCCGTTAAAACCTGTGTTTCACCGTCATAGGAAAAACAGACCTGGTCAAAACGGATGGTTTCAATGGTGGAGATGGTGTTTCGGGCGGTTGCGGTGCGTTGCCGCGCCTTCCCGGTTTTCAGTATGGCAATCACCCGCTCTGCAGATGCCAGGGCGCTCTGGAGCAGATTGAATTTTTCAGACAATTCCCGTAATGGCCGGAAAAACAGCTTCATATAGGTTAAAAACGCCACCAGTTCACCCAGAGTCAGGGTCTGTTCCATGACCTTGAAACTGCCGGCCCAGATAATGATGGCGGTGCTCAATACCCCCAGAAAACCGATGAAAGGCATGAACACCGCAAAAATTCTGATCTGGTGCAGGGCTGCAGCATAATGGCTCAGGTTCAGGGCCTTAAACTGTCTGGAAAACCGGTGCTGGCTGTCAGTGGCCTGGATGATTTTAATTCCGGTGATGGCTTCTGAAAAGCTGTGGGTAATCTCGGCAATTTTCTGTCGAATAATGCGGAACGTGGTCCGGATGACTTTGGAAAACACAGTGATGGAGACCACAATCACCGGAACCAGAAAAATCATGCAGCCAGCCAGCCAGGGGTTGAGAAAAAATAAAATCAACAGGATGCCGGCCATGAAAAATAGATCCTTGAAGATGAAAATCAGAATGCTTGTGAACATTTCATTCATATTTTCGATATCACTGGTTACCCGGGACACCAGACGGCCGCTTGAATTTTTGTCAAAATATTTCACCGGCAGAAAGGTCATGTGAGAAAACAGGATGCAGCGCAGATTGAGTATGATTTTCTGACCGGTGTACTCCATGAAGATGGATTGTAAAAAATCAATGATAAAGGCGGCACACACCACCCCGGCAAAAAAAAGACAGAATGTGCTGAACGATTCAAAAGACAGTCCCAGAAGGGTGATGCCCTTTTCCGGAGACACCGGAACAATAAAACCATCAATGGCTCTCTGGGTCAGCAGCGGCATGAGCAGCTCAAATGCCGTGACGATGAAGACCAGGAGCGTGGAGAGGCAGAGCATCCAGAAATAGGGGCGGATCAACGGCCACAGCGCCCGTACAATGGTGCCGTCTTTGACCTGAACGATATGCTCTTCCAGCACAGAGTCAGGCATGGTGCATCTCCTCAAACTGCTGAACCTGGCAGGCGTCTTTGTAGAACCGGTTGCGCTGAATCAGCACATCATGGCTGCCGGAATCTTCAACCCGGCCGTGATTCAGGACATAAATGGCATCACAGCCGGACAGGGCAGATATCCGGTGTGAGATCATGATCAGTGTGGTATCAGAAGAGATCTGTCCGAGTCTGGAAATGATCTGGGAAGCGGTCTGGGTATCGATCTGGCTGACAGGGTCATCCAGGATCATGATCGGTCGATTCAACAGCAAGGTTCTGGCCAGGGCGATCCGCTGCTTCTGTCCGCCGGAAAGGGTGATTCCCCGTTCTCCCACAAGGGTATCCAGGCCATGGGGCATCGCTTCAATGGTGTGTGACAGGCAGCACCACTGGATCACATCGTCAATCTGCTTTTGCGTTACCTGCTGCCCCAGAAGGATATTGTCTTTAATGGTCCCGGAAAACAGAAAGGCTTCCTGGGGCATAAAGGCAATTCTCTGGCGCAGATTTTCCAGATCCAGGCTGGATAATCGGTGGCCGTCCATGGTGAGGCGTCCGCCAGTGATATCGTATAAGCGGGGAATCAGGTGCGCCAGGGTGCTTTTGCCTGAACCGGGCGGCCCGATAATCCCAATTTTTCCGCCTTTTGGAATGTCCATGGTGATATCTGAAAGGATCGGTACGGTTTTGTCATAGGAAAAACAGACGTTGTCAAAGCAGAGTTCCCCCGGCGTATCTGGCAGCAGGCGGATGCCATGGTCTGGAGACCGGATTTCCGGCTGGGAATCCAGCAGCAGATTGATCCGGTTTAACGACGCCAGACCTCTTTGAAAAAGGTTGGTCATCCAGCCAATGGCGATGACCGGCCAGGCAAGGATCCCCAGATATTGCAGAAAGGCCACCAGTTCACCCGGTGTAATCGTCTGCTGCATCACCAGCACCCCTCCGTAAAAAAGAACGATCAGGGTGGACAGGTTGAAGAACAGGTTCATCAAGGGTTTGAGCAGGGCAGAGATATAGGCCCGCTTGAGATTTTTTTGAAAATAATCTGTGGATGCGGTATTCACCGCTCCTGAAATGCCGGCTTCAAAATTGAAGACCTTGATGATGCGGATACCGTAAAACCGTTCTCTGATCAGTTCTGTCAGCAGGGAAAACGATTCTTGAGCTGTTTTGTGGAGCCGGTGCATTTTGCGGCCCAGGTACCGGGCCATCACCACCAGAAACGGCATGGGGATCATGGCATAGGCTGTCAGTTTCGGATGTGTCCAGATCATGATGGCCAGGGTGGCGCCTCCCAGAAGGATCGTATCCACCAGAACCATCAGGCCAAAACCGAATGCCATGCGTACATGGTTGATGTCGCTGGTGGCGTGGGCCATGATATCCCCGGTTTTGGCGGTATTGTAATAGGGCATATCCAGTTTCAGGATATGGTTGAACATCTCTTCTCTGACGCCCTTTTCAAGATCTCTGGCGCTGCCCATGAGCAGGATGCGCCAGCAGTACCGGAGTCCGGCCATGACAAGTCCCAGCCCAAGGATCAAAAGACACTGGAGCAACAGGGTCCGGCGGTCCAGGCTGGTGAGATTCAGGCTGTCAATGACGGTTTTGATGATCTGGGGAATGGCCAGCTGGGTCAGATCCACAATGATCATGAACAAAAGCCCTGCCAGGATTTTCAACCGGTTTTGAATAAAATATGGAAGCAGCCGTTTCAAATATCAGTTTCAGTATGTTTAGACAGGTTAAAATGTCATTATGCCATAGTTGGCGGAAAACAAAAAACCTTTTTTCAGACAGGACTCCCTGCCCTTACAGAAGCGGGTTCCGGGATTCAGGAGCTGGAAGTGATGATCTGCCTGTGCCTGAAGCAGTTTGTCAGATGATCATTGACCATGCCCACCGCCTGCATGTGGGCATAGATGATGGTAGAACCTGTGAATTTGAATCCCCGCTGGATCAGGTCTTTTGAAAAAGCATCAGATATTCTGGTGGTTGCCGGGACCTCATCCGCTGTTTTGAAATAATTGATTTTCGGCCTCCCATCCACAAAGCGCCAGCTGTAGTGATCAAAAGAACCGAATGTCTCCTGAATCTTTAAAAATGCCCTGGCATTGGAAACCGCTGCATTGATTTTGAGGCGGTTGCGGATAATTCCTTTATCTGTCAGCAGTTCCTGTATGGTTTGTTGGGAAAAGCAGGCAACCGTGTGCGGATCGAATCCGGCAAAAGCGTTTCGATAACCTTCCCGGCGTTTCAGGATGGTCAGCCAGGACAGCCCTGCCTGGGCACCTTCAAGGATAAGGAATTCAAACAGTTTTTTGTCATCATGAACCGGGACACCCCATTCCTGATCATGATACTGGATATACACAGGGTCTTTTCCAGCCCATCCGCATCGTGTCATTGTGATCCTCCATGGATTGATTGACAGGATATAGCATATTTTTTTAAGGGTTGAAATATTCAGGGGGTTGATTCTATTATTGTCCGGTGGCGATTTAAAAATTTCGTTTGCAGCCAACCCGTTATCGAGAGGATACCCCATATGACACAGACAAAAGCCCCTGTTTTTGAAAAAATTTATACTGATTATCTGTCCCAGGTGGCAGATCTTGATCTGTCTGGAAAATCAGATCTTCTGGGCATAACACTGATGAAAAACGCAGTTGAAATCCCCTTTTTCAATCAGACCTACACAGTTTTTCCTGATAAAATCGAGAACCCGGAAGGCCGGCGGCCCAGCCATGCCGTCAGCGTGATTTTGTGCAAATATCTTTTGCTGTGCCCGGATGGGCCTGTTGACGTCCCTCAGTTGGTGACATACAAGGATTTTCCAGATGCCGTGCCCTATGTCACCGGATTTCGGAACACAGCGGAAAAGCCGATTTCCCGGGAGTTTTCAGGTCACCTTGCCACTCTTGAAGCGCAGTGCCGAAAGCTTGGCGGAACCCCTTGCGACATGGGAATTTCATGCGACCTGTCCTACGTGTTTCAGCCGTTACCCCGGGTGAAAATCTATCTGTCGTTCAATGATCAGGATGAAGAATTTCCTGCGGATTGTTCCCTTTTGTTTGAAAAACAGGCTGCCCGGTACCTGGATATGGAATGCCTTGCCATCATCGGCATGCTGCTTGCCGAATACCTGGCAATGAAGCAAATGCTTGCGTAAGGCAGCCTTGTTTTTGGTTGACTTTCAATATCTGAAGACTCTATAAATAATTAATTTGAATTATTATCATAACCCAGCCGTGATATGGCATGCCGCCATTGGGCTGATCAGGGAGACACCCGATGAAGATATTGAAAATTGACCATCTTGGTATTGCCGTTTCCAATATGGATGAGAAGAAAAATTTCTGGACAGATGTGCTGGGCCTGAAACTGGAAGGAACGGAAACCGTTGAAGAACAGAAAGTAACGACAGCGTTTCTGCCGGTGGGTGAAAGCGAAGTGGAACTTCTGGAATCCACGGACAGTGATGGTCCCATTGCAAAATTTATTGAAAAAAAAGGCGAAGGGATTCAGCATGTGGCCTTCCGGGTGGAAAATATTGACCAGGCGCTGGAAGAGCTCAAGGAAAAAGGCATTGCCCTGATTGATCAGACGCCGCGAAAAGGGGCTGGAGGAGCAAGAATTGCGTTTTTACACCCCAAAGCCACTTCAGGCGTTTTAGTGGAATTGTGCGAAAGATAACCTGACAGCAATCAATGAATCACACCGGAGGAAAATCATGCCAGACAAGCCGGATATAAAACAATGGGAAGCGCTTGCCCGCAAACAGCTCAAAGGCAAAACCCTGGAGGAGCTGACCCGAACAACCCCTGAAGGAATTGATATCAAACCCCTGTATACGGCAGAAGATCTTGACAATGTCGAGTTTCTGGGAAATCTGCCGGGATTTGATCCCTATGTCCGGGGACCGATGACCACCATGTATGCAGGACGGCCATGGACCATCCGTCAGTATGCCGGTTTTTCCACTGCCAGAGAATCCAATGCCTTTTACCGTAAAAATCTGGCAGCGGGTCAGAAAGGATTGTCTGTGGCGTTTGATCTGGCCACCCACAGGGGCTATGACTCTGATCATCCCAGAGTGGCAGGAGATGTGGGCAAGGCAGGTGTGGCCATTGATTCGGTTGAGGACATGAAAATTCTGTTCGATCAGATTCCCCTGGATCAGATGTCCGTGTCCATGACCATGAACGGGGCTGTGCTGCCCATTCTGGCCGGATACATTGTGGCAGCGGAAGAGCAGGGTGTGAAGCACGAACAGCTCACCGGCACCATCCAGAACGATATTTTAAAAGAATACCTGACCCGGAATACCTATATTTATCCACCAGAACCGTCGATGCGGATTATCTCCGACATCATCGGGTTCTGTTCTGAAAAAATGCCGAAGTTCAACTCCATCAGTATCAGCGGGTATCATATCATGGAGGCGGGAGCCGATTCTGTTCTCCAGACCGCATTTACGCTGGCTGACGGCCTTGAATATGTTAAAGCTGCTCTTGCCACAGGTCTGGATATTGACAAATTTGCCCCCCGCCTGTCGTTTTTCTTTGGTATCGGCATGAATTTTTTCATGGACATTGCCATGCTCAGGGCCGCCCGTTTCTTGTGGGCAGAACTCATGGCCCAGTTTGATCCGAAAAATCCCAAATCCAGCATGCTTCGAACCCATTGCCAGACATCCGGATGGAGTCTGACCCAGCAGGATCCTTACAACAACATTGTCCGGACCACCCTTGAATGTCTGTCC
>JAABSK010000137.1 GCA_011390435.1 Desulfobacteraceae bacterium
CAGCCTGCCCATGGCCCAGGCAATCATTCCTTTTACCCGTTCGTCTGTGTTGTCCTGGCACGCTTTTTCAAGATCCGGCAAATAGGTATTGTCATGGCTGTTGCCCATGACCCGTGCCACATTCATTTTCCATTTCCAGAGGGTTCCCGGATCCATGTAGAACATGTGGGGCCATATCTTTGCTTCAAAATACGATCTGTCCATGTGCAGAAGCAGCCGCAGATCAAACGCCTTTGCCTTGGCCACGACTTTTTCGTTCAGCGGCAGTTCCTGGCACAGCCATGGCTGATTTCGCGGGCAGACATTCTGGCAGCGGTCGCACCCGTACACATACATGCCCATGGGCTCTCTGATTTCCATGGGGGTGATTTCATTTCCAAAATAGGTGAGATGGGAAATGCATTTTTGTGGATCAATGGTGCCGTTTCCCTTGAGTGCACGGGTGGGGCAGGCGGCGATGCAGGCATTGCGGCACCAGTCCGGGCAGTTAATTCCAATCGACGGGGTGTCCGGCGCAAACGAATGGTTGATCACAATTGCGATGGGCAGGGTCCATGATCCGCCCCGGGCCACGTTGCCGGCATAGAACAGACAGTTTTTTCCGAATGATCCCAGGCCGGCACGGGCGGCAGCCACACGGTGGGGCAGATTGAACGGCACTTTAGAGTCAATCCGGCTGTCGGAAAGGAACGTCCGGAACGCCTTGATCCGTTTGGCCAGGCCGTCTTTGGTCATGCGGTCGTCATCCAGGTAGCATCGTCCGAAGTGGGCTTCCATGGACCGGGGAAATGCCTGTCTGAAATAGGGTTCAATCAGAACAATAATGCTTTTGGCATCGGGCAGGACAGTGGCTGGATCAACTCCGTTTTTCAGGTCAAGCCCCACTTTTTCAGTCCATTGATATGCTTCAGCCCGCTCCATGAGGAGTTTTTTGTGGTCATCAAAAGGGGCAGCTGTTGTAAATCCAACATCGCCAAAACCCAGCTCCAGTCCTTTCTTGATAATGTCATCTTTTGTGATCATTTCTGTCCTTGTGCTGATAAGTGAATGTTAAAAACAGGGGCGATCCTGAAACCATGTTATACCCTGTTGCATGAACTATTGAATCTATAACGGAAAAGTTTGTTTGTAAAGTTTAAGAACCTCGTCAGGGTCATTGGTCGGCCATGTACTGCTTCTTTTTTTGCCGGATGGGTAAAAATCGCTTGACCACAGGCAGTTGAATGCCATAGCAGTAGGATAGTTTAAAATGTGACGCTGAATTTGTATCTGTTTCAAGAAATTTTATATTTAATCGTAAAACAGATAAAGCAGATCAATACCGACCAAACCAAAGAGAAGAGATAATGCCTAAAGATCAAAAGTCAGCCTGTGCCCTGTTTGCTGTTTTTCCCACACTTGAAACATTCCATGCATTTGTCCGGGATGCAGACCACCGCAAAACCCTGACATCCTTTGTTGCGTTTGCCGTTGAAGAAGGATTGATACCACAGGCGGATCTTTCTGCATTTGAGCAGTTTGTCCGGAAAAACTCCCGGCAGATGACGCAACTGTCTTTGCCTGAAGATTTGAGTTTTGAAGAATTGTTCCGCAGAAAAAAAGAGATCCTCAACATTTCCATTTCCGCCCGGGCACTCACAGACCGGGTCAATGCGTTGATCAGCCGCAAGCAGATTGCCCTGCCCAAGCTGACCAACACCATGCTGACCCGCCTGAAAAAAGAACCGGTTGACACCCCTCACAAACTAAATTCCCTCAGGACGCTGGCCTTCTGGCTGGGATATGAGCGCTCAGACCCTGGATCGGCCTGGGATGTTGGTGCCCTTCTCAATCTGTGCCGGGGGGCGCAGCCTGCCCGCAGGATTAATGAAGGGGTCAGGGTCGGATTGACCCTTTACAGCCGGGGGGATGTCATTGCCCATGAAGCCATGGTCTGGTTGAAAAAAAATATCAGAAATTATATTCAGTCGGCCATCAATATTCTGCCCTGCGGGGGATGGGGAGTTGTCAAGTCCTATGATATTACCACCATTTATGTGGATTTTCCCAAAGAAGGGACGGCCAGTTTTCCCTCATCCTATCAGAAAAGCATTCGCAATGCCTTGTCCGTGGCCCACCAGATCGCCATTCGCTGGGCCCTGTCCGACTACTGCACCAAAAACCGGTTTTTATCCATCGGTATTGCTGCAGGAGAATTCGTCAACCTCAACGATCACCTTTTGCCGGTATTGAATGCCAGACTGCCTGGAGATCCGGTAATCCGGATGACCGGGTATACCCACCAGTGCATCCTGGTGGGCGATATCCGGGCGGTTTTCTGCCAGACGCCCCGGGAGATATCCTTGTTCAACGGTGAAAGTTTGAACATCTGGTGGATCATTGGCTTGTGGAGCGCCATCTATTGGGATTTTATCCCGGCATTGCTGACAGATGAGACCCTCCGGATGGATGCTGAAAATCTCCGGCGCCTGAACCGCTTTTTCATGTACCCGGATCGATACGCACAGACCATGGGTACCCATGCGGTTGCCCGTTTTTTTGCCAGCCCCCAGAATGCCTTGCTGGGTATTGAAATTGCCAAGACGCTCTATTACCGAAAATGTTTTTATGAAGCCGGCGAAATCCTGAATGTGGTGCTCAGCATCAACCCGGCCAGTGTCAATGCCCGGGCCCTTCGGATGATGATATACCGGAATATGGCCATTGAGGCCCCAAATCTTTCCATTGCCAGGTTCCAGTTTCAGAGCGCGCAGATGGAGGCCCGGTTTATTCTTGAAACTGCTCGTGGCCTGGAAGAGGATTTTTACTGTGAGTTTGCCGGCATTGCCCTGTCCCGGGCCATTCATGCATTGATACAGCTGCGTTCTTTGCCCGGTACAGGAAAAGAGACAGAAACCAGGACGTCCAGAAACCGGGTGATGGCATGGTTGTCCCAGGCGGAAAAGATATTCAAAAAAGGGATCATGGTGTCGCCGACAGGGTATCGCTCCACCTACCTTCTGGTCTGCACCACTACCCTGCGCCGCATGCTTGAACACGACGGCACTTTTTTTGACCGAACTGCAAAACCAGTCTGTGTTCCCCGGGCCTTTTGTCTGGAAAGCGCCCGGGACATTCTGGCAGCCGTGAATCTTTTCCGGTGGTATTCCCCTGAGGGCAGTGATCTTGAACTGCTCAAACAGATTCTGTACCAGAGCTTTGAACGCCACGGTGACGCTGTTACGTTGCGTTCCTACCGGCCGACCCTCTGTTTTTGCTTTGCCGTGATGCTGTGGGATTTTTATCCCCTGCGCACTGCAGGCGTTGCCAGCTCTGTCCTGAAGTTTCTCTATGACGCTGTTGACATGGCCGCAGCACTGAAAGAGGATGCGGTTTACATCTATTCGTATACGCGCTCGTTCGGCGAGATGATGGCACCGGATGATTTTATCTGCCACATTCAAACCTCCATCCGGATGGTCGAGGCCTGTGCCGGAACACTGGAGTCACTTTCCAGTATGGACCCGTCCCTCATTCTGGAGGACAATGACAGGGATTTTACCCTGTTCAGCAGCCATATTTGAAAAACGATCTGTATTTTCTGGAGAAAAACCATATGAAACAGCCGGTTCAAGGAGTTTTATTCGGCATTGCCGCGTTCGGGGCATGGGGGTTTTTACCAGCCTACTGGAAACAGATGCAGCTGGTGCCGCCCCTTGAGATTCTTTGCCACCGCATTGTCTGGTCCTGTATTTTCCTGTCAGTGATCATCACGGTTCAAAAACGCTGGAAAGAGGTGATGGGGGTTGTCAAGACGCCGTCAATGATCCTGCGCCTTTTGATCAGTGGAAGCCTGATCGGCGCCAACTGGTTTGTCTATATCTGGGCAGTCAATTCCGGCCGGGTTGTGGAAACCAGTCTGGGGTATTACATCAACCCCATGATCAATGCCTTGATCGGATACCTGCTGTTGAATGAACGGTTTAACCGGCACCAGTTTTCTGCCCTTCTCCTGGCCCTGGCCGGAGTGATCTATGCCCTTGCAGCCTATGGATCACTGCCGCTGTTTGCCCTGGCTCTGGCATTTTCCTTTGCCTTTTACGGATATTCACGGAAAAAAATATCAGCCGCACCCATTCCAGGACTGCTGATTGAAACCATGGTGCTGTTTTTTCCGGCCCTGGGCGTGATTGTGGCCCGGAAAGCTGCCGGTACAACCCTTTTTATGGTTCAATGGGACCAGACCCTCTGGATGATCGGCTCGGGCGTGGTCACCAGCCTGCCCCTGCTCTGGTTTGCATCAGCAGCCAGACGTCTGAATCTGTCCTCTGTGGGGATTCTGCAATATCTGGCACCGTCGATTGCCTTTGTCCTGGGCGTGTTTGTTTACCAGGAAGCATTTACCATTCATCATCTGGTGACGTTCGGGTGTATCTGGGCCGGCGTATTGCTCTACATCCGGGGCGCAGTGGCAGGAAAACCGGTCTGGCTTGAAAAACCGGCCAGAAACCGCGAAACGCGTCAGCGGTAGTTTTCAGGGTCGATATTAAAGCGTTTCATGATCTGCTGGAGGGCCTGGCGGTCCAGTTCCGATTTTCTGGCGGCCTGGGTGATATTGCCCTGGGTCAGCGAGAGTCTGGAGCCGATATAAGCATGGTTGAACTGGTGAAGGACCTTTTCTTTTGCATCTTTATACGCCAGACAGAGCACATCCGCTCCGGTGTCCTGGAAAAGGGACGGCTCCGGGTGGGTATCGGTCATGTGGATATCTTCCGTGCCGATGGTGTCCCCGTTTGAATACAGGATTCCCCGGATCAATATATTTTCCAGCTCCCGTACATTGCCGGGCCAGTGGTGTTTCATCAGCCGGTCCAGGCATTCGGGGCTGATGCTTTTGGGCGCTTTTTTCAGCTCTTGGCAATGCTTTGCCACCAGGTGCTCGGCAATCATCGGCAGGTCAATGATCCGTTCTCTTAACGGCGGCAGTTCAATGGGCAGTACATTGAGCCGGTAAAAGAAATCTTCCCTGAATTCTTTGGTGGCGATTTTCTGTTTCAGGTTCTGGTTGGTCGAGGCGATGATGCGAACATCCACCTTTTTTACCCGGGTATCCCCCAGTGGTTTAATCTCTTTTTCCTGCAGGACCCGGAGCAGTTTTGTCTGGATCGTGGTGCCGATATCACCGATTTCATCAAGGAAAATGGTGCCGTTGTCTGCTTCTTCGAACAATCCGGTTTTGTCTCTGGTGGCATTGGTAAAGGCCCCTTTTTTGTATCCGAACAGCTCACTTTCCAGAATATTTTCCGGTATGGTGGGGCAGTTTACCGGGATATAGGCGTGGTTTTTCCGTTCACTCAGGGAGTGGATGGACCGGGCGGTCAGGTCTTTTCCCGTACCGGATTCGCCAGTGATCAGGACGGTGATGTCACTGGCAGCCACCAGCCTGATCTGGTCAAACACCTTCTGCATGGAATCGCTTTTCCCAATGAGTTTGAGTGAGCTCCCCTGTTTCTCCTTCAGCAGGCGTTTGTTTTCTGTTAACAGGCGGCTGCGTTCCAGGGCTTTTTGAATTTTAAAGATGATTTCATCCCGTTCAAACGGTTTGGGAATAAAATCATAAGCCCCTTTTCGGATGGCTTTGACAGCGGATTCAATATTGCTGAAGGCTGTCAGCATGACAACCGTAAGATCTGGATAGGCTGTTTTGATATGGGTCAGAAGTTCAAAGCCATCCATTCCCGGCATGCGGACGTCGCAGATCACAAGGTCAAACGATTCCTGTTTCAGAATGTCCAGGGCGTTCAGAGCAGAATCAGCCATGACGACCCTGCAGTCGATTTCCGGCTCCAGGGTTCGCTGCAAAAGGCGGGTCATGTCTTTTTCATCATCAACTGCCAGTATGTTCGCTTTCATGGGTGATCCTATGTCTGGGCGCTGTGGTCAGGGGAAGCTGCCGGCAGATGAATGGTAAAAGCACTGCCGCTGCCCGGTGTGCTTTTGACGCGGATATCGCCGTGGTGCCGCTTGATGATGCCGTATCCCACGGACAGCCCCAGTCCGGTTCCCTGGCCCACGGGTTTGGTGGTGAAAAACGGGTCAAAGATCCGCTGGATATCCTTTTTTTCAATACCGGTTCCATTGTCCTGCACCGTCACCAGAACGGTTTTTTCGTCGGGTTTCTCCGTCAGAATACAGATGGTTCCTGTTTTTTCACAGGCGTGGCAGGCATTGATCATCAGGTTGATCATCACCTGAGTCAATTCCTGTTCACTGCCAGTGACGTCCAGTTGTCCATTCTGATAAAGTTCCAGGCAGATGTCAATATTTCTGAAGTCTGAATGATTGGATAAAAATTTGGCAACACCCTTGACCATGCCGTTGATGTCCACCAATGCGATTCTGGACGTGCCTTTTCTGGAAAAGGCCAGCAGGTCTGATACAACTGTTTTGCAGCTTTTGACGTGTTTTTCGATAATTTTGAGATCTTCTGCATGATCAGGGTCCTGCTTGAGCAGAAGCTGGGTATAGCCGAGGATAATTCCCAGCGGATTGTTGATCTCATGGGCCACGCCGGCAGACAATTCACCCAGGGCAGCCATTTTGTCTGCCTGGGCGATCTGGCGTTCCATGTGTTTTTTTTCATTGATGTTTTTAATAATAAAATGGTGGGATTTGGCGCAGCCAAAGGCGCCATAGTCGATTCCCGCCGTGATCATGACCGTGACATAGGCGTTGTCCGGCTTTAAAAACGCCACTTCTTCGTTGAGCACATATTCTTCAGACCGGATCTTTTTGCGGACTCTGTCCCAGTCTGACGGATCTGCAAAAAAATCGCCCACTGTCATGTTGTTCATGAGCATTTCATCTTTGGCGTACCCGGTCAGCTCAATCCCTGCCGGGTTGGTTTCCAGTATTTTGAAATCATTGTCTGTCAGGAGAATCGTGTCCAGAGACTGCTCAAAAATCCGGCGGCATTTGTGTTCGCTGCTGGTCAGGCGTTCAGTGCGCTGGATCACCTTGTTTTCCAGGGTCTGGTTCAGGTTGATCAACTGCTGGTGAGCGTCTTCCAGCTCTTTTCTGCCGGAAAGGATTTTCTCGTTGATGCGCCAGCTCTGGTTGAAAAATACCGTGATCAGGCTGACCAGCATGAAAGAGACGGTATTGACACTGCCGGAATAGGCGCTGATC
>JAABSK010000138.1 GCA_011390435.1 Desulfobacteraceae bacterium
GGTTCGTTCATGGGCAAGACAGTCCATACAGGTGGTGAATTTCAAATTAAAAGTTTGTGGCGGCATTACGAGATTTATTGTTCTTTGTCTGACAGCAGGTGCAGCGGGATTTCGACGGGTTCGTTATTCAGTATCTGTCTGACCAGATCAACTTCGAGATCAATGATCTGTGCGATCATTTCTTCAGTCAGTCCTTTTTTACCGGCATTGCGAACCAATGCGATCATAGCTTCCTGCCTGCCTTCCTGCCTGCCTTTCTGCATGCCTTTCTGCATGCCTTCCTGCCTGCCTTTCTGCATGCCTTCCTGTCTGAGTTTTTCTGCGGTTGTCATGGCAATATCCCCTCCTTTATCTGAAATACTGGCAACTGATTTGACAAGTCGGGCTGTTTCAATCTCAGTTGCCTGTAATATGTAGTTTATCACAGCTTCGAGGAATTTCAATCCCTGTGTTTCCTGAAAATAGGCCCGGCCAATCTCTAAAAACTGGGCCAGATGATGTTCCAGTTTCTGCTGGTCAAATATGTTTTTCATGATCAACAGCCCTATCCGCAGAGAGACTGCCTTGAAAATGCTCGTTTTTATGGATTCGTTGGAGTACACAGACAGATCCACAAAAATGAATTCAAAATCAGGGACATACGGTGTTATAGCATCCGGCAGATTTTTGAACCGGGTGATCAGGGTACCCGGGTTCCAGGGTTTCCAGCCGTGGTAGAGTACAATGGGAATAACTGGTAATCTGGATTGTTTTTGTTTGATGCTGTTTTCCCAAAGGTTGCTCATGTAACGGTGCAGCTGGAAGGGGAGATTCTTGTCCGGAGCACTTTTGTGTTCAAATAACAGGGCTATTTTGATCTGTGTTCCGGAAAACCGGCAGGTATAAACAGTGTCGGAAAAATTTTCCGCCAAAGCCGTATCCACATGAGACCCCTTTTCAATGACAAGTGTCTCAAAATCCATCTGCTCTACCAATTCGGACGGAAGGATATGCCGGACAAAATCAGTGGCATTGTCCCGAATTGAAAATGTTGCCTTGAAAAAAAGATCGTGGTGGTTCATATACTTGTCATTGACTCCGATCAATGGGGCTGAGGCTGGTTTATTTTTTCAAATAACTTCAAAGCCGACACGCTCAAAATGTTCCCAATCTGCTACAATTTCTTTCATTTCCCGCTCAAGCATGGGCAAGATAATCCATACAGGTGGTGAATTTCAAATGCTGAAAACCGGTCAGCAGGGCCTGCAGCTTTTTGTGAGTACGATGCAGGTTGATATAATGCCTGAACCTGAACCCGGCCGGTGCCTGTTTCACCCGCGGCTGATCCGGATCAAACTCCCAGGGGTGTGAATAAAAGATAAAGGCATTGTCCTGGTTCAATACGCGCTGCATGCCCATCTTGAACAAAAAAAAGGGCAGCAGCCTGAAATAGCCGCCGCCGCCAAGGGGAAACACGTTTTCGCCAATGGTCAGATTGCTCAATGGCAGTTCAAAAAAATCATGGCTGATCCTGAAAGCTGCCCCGGTTTTCTGACATCCGGAAAGGTCAATCCGTCCGTACCGGCCATGCATTGCAAAAGAGTTATAACTGGAATCGTATAAATGGCCGGTCTGGCGGATAATCTCCAGAATGTCGTTGTTTACGGCAAAACTGGGAGCGCGATACCCGCAGACCTGAGCGCCGATGATATCTTCAAGCAGGGATCTGCCGGTTTTCAGATCGTTTTGGATCTCATCTGACGACTGGGTGGTGCACAAATGGTGCTGATCACCGTGGGACGCCACTTCATGGCCGCGGCTGTGAATTTCGCGAACCAGGCCGGGCAGCTGTCTTGCAATCCATCCCAGAACAAAAAACGTTGCTTTGGGCTGAAAGGAAACACTGTCCAGCAGATCCAGGATGGTGTGCATGTTCTTTTCCACCCGGAGCTCCCTGTCCTTCCAGGTGGAATAGGGAATGCAGGATTTAAAATTTTCTACCTGGAACCAGTCTTCAACATCAAATGTCAGCAGGATGGTTTGTTTCCCGTCCAATGCCGTGGTATTCAAATCCATATTCTTTCAGTTCCAGGGGGTCATACTGGTTTCTGCCGTCAAATACAACTCTGCGGTGCATCTTTTCAGCCATTTGTCGAAAATCCGGCTGGCGGAAGGTTTTCCACTCGGTCACCAGGATCAGGGCATCTGCATTTTCAACCGGCGTATACTGGTTATTGCTGAACTGCAGCCGGCCGTCGGCAAACCAGTCCGTTGGGAACTCTTTTTTGGCCTGGTTCATGGCAACCGGGTCAAACGCATTCACACGGGCACCGGCAGCGAGCAGTTCTTCGATCAGCACACGGGAAGATGCCTCCCGCATATCGTCGGTTCCCGGCTTAAAAGAGAGCCCCCACACACAAAAGGTGTGAGTGGAAAGGTCTTTGCCAAAGCGGGCCTTGACCTTTGCAGCCAGTACCTGTTTTTGTGCGGCATTGCGTTTTTCCACTGCGCTGAGCAGCTCCGGTTCGATGCCGGATTGCCGGCTGGTGCGGATCAGGGCCTTGACGTCTTTGGGAAAGCAGGAACCGCCATATCCGCATCCCGGATAGATAAAAGAATATCCGATCCTGTTGTCCGAACCAATGCCTTTTCTGACATTTTCCACATCAACCCCGAGGCGCTCACAGATCACCGCAATTTCATTCATAAAGGAGATTTTCGTGGCCAGCATGGAATTGGCGGCATATTTGGTCATTTCCGCGTCCCGGACATTCATGATGATCAGCTTGTCCCGGTTTCTGGAAAACGGCGCGTAGAGTCTGCGCATGATATTGGCAGCCCGCTCGGATTCCACACCCACGATAATCCTGTCCGGTTTTAAAAAATCGTTGACTGCAGCGCCTTCCTTTAAAAACTCCGGGTTGGAGACCACGTCGAATTCAACATCCATGCCCCGTTTGTCCAGCTCTTCCTGAATAGCGGCCTTGACCTTGTCTGCCGTACCCACCGGCACGGTGGATTTGTCCACGATCACAGAATATTCATTGATGTTCCGGCCGATCTGCCTGGCCACCTGCAGCACATACCGGAGGTCTGCAGACCCGTCTTCTCCCGGCGGGGTGCCAACGGCGATGAAAAAAATCGTGGACTGTCCGGCAACCGCTGCCAGTGATGTTGAAAAATGCAGCCCCCCATCTTTGAAATTCTGAATGACCAGGTTTTCAAGGCCGGGTTCATAAATGGGCAGAATCCCGTTTTTCAACCCCTCGATTTTTGCTTCATCCACATCCACACAGGTGACGTTGCTGCCCATTTCAGAAAAGCAGGCCCCTGTCACCAGACCGACATAACCGGTTCCGATAATCGTAAGATTCATGTTCAGCTTTATCCTTTGAAACGCATATTAAAAGTCAAAAAGTCTGTCTTCCAGTGTTGTCCTGGGTTTGTCCGCGGAGAATTTCACAGGAGACGCTGGTGTCATCCGGATGGTGATCATCCCGATATTTTCCTGATAATCCTGACGCAGCGCAGAATCTGTATTAAAGTCGATAAATGAGTAAGACAGGTTCATGGTCAGCCATTTCAGAGGTGCCCATGAAAGCCCGCACCCCAGGGCCATGGTATTGTCCTTGCGGTTGACACCGGGTTCGTCAAACTGGCTGATCTGATAGGATGCATTCAGATCACCGGTCAGGCGGCGGGTGAGCTGACGCTGCAACAGCGCCCCTGCCTGGTAGTAGATTTCAAAACCAAGGCCGGCGGCATCATCACTGCTGGGCGTGTATCCGCTGGCACCGGTTATGGAAAGATGCGTTCTGCGGTCGATCTCAAAATCCTTGTACGCATCCAGGTCCAGAAACAGGTCGGTTGAATCAGATGCATTTGCCTGGTCCCATTCCTGAAACAGGACACCTATCCCCAGGCGGATACCGGAATCTTCTGTCGGCTGCCAGTCAAATCCCACAGAGGGGTTGTAGATGGTGTGGTCTCCGGAGTTTTGTTCGGTGTCGGTGTGGGCATAGGCAACATAGGCATCCAGATGGCGGCTCATGCTTTTGAGCAGCCGGACACTGCCGGACCAGGTTTTGGGATCATTGTTTGAAAAGTCATAATCTGTTTTTTCGTATGACCCGTCCAGATTGATGCCGAACCGGGGCGAAAACCAGTAGGCCAGCGACACAGACGGTTGATGTTCTGTGTGTTCATTGGCGTTGACATTATCGTATGCATCAAAGGAATACCGGTAGTTTACCCCGACAGAATCCTTTGGGCCGAAATTGTGAACCATCCCCACGGACGCGGTATTGGTGTCATGTTTTTCAAACGTGTTGGTGGTGACGGTTCGATCCAGGCTCCGGGTGAACTGCTCGGAAAAAAAGAACCGTGTCTGGCGGCTGGTCCAGGTCTGGCCGTTCAACTGAACCGTATGGTTCCAGGAATCATTTTCATCGCGCTGAAGATGATCAATGTAGCTGGGATGATAATTGAAAAACAGCTGATTTTTCCTGTCCATGGCGCCGAATGAGAACCCGGCATTGTAAATGGTGGTAAATTCATCTTTTGTGTTGCTGCGGGTCTGGTGATAATTGTCTGTGTACTTTTCCGTAATCGAAAGCGACGGAACAAACTGGGGAACCATTTTGGAAAACGCTGATGCCGCCGGAAACAGCACAAGGCCTGCAGCCACGATACGGGTGATCAATACACCGAGCCGATTGGATAATCTCATGGGTTTCATCCTTGTAGAATTAACGGGTTACACAGGTCTACGGCACAATGATGGTGTCATCTGCCTGCAATGGAATATCCTTGCTGAAATCACCGTTCAGGATATCGTTGTAGCTGATGGTGATGTTCATCTCTTTTCCCTCTCCCCTGCGGATCAGGATAATCTTGTTTTTTGAGGCCCATTCCGTGAATCCGCCGGAAAGGGCGAACGCCTGCATGACGGTGAGGTTTTTGATGATGGGGTATTCACCGGTGCGCATCACCTCACCCAGAATGTAAAATTTCTGGCTGACAGGATTGGCCAGTGTCACTGTTACATTGGGCGCTTCAACATATTCCGTGAGTTTTTTTTCAATCACTGCTTTCAGGTCCATGGTGGTCCGGCCCTGCGCCACAATATCATCCAGCAGGGGAAAAGTGATTTTGCCGTCACTGCGGACCATTGCGTCATTAATGGTCAGATCCGGCTCCTGCCAGGTGGTGATGCGAAGAATGTCCCCGACACCGATTCTGTAGTCGCCTTTCCCGTCCTGTGCCAGACCGGCTGCAGGCATGCCAAGACAGCACACCAGACATACCACTGCCATTGTTTTTGTTATCTGCCTTAAAAAATACATAGCTCCGCCCCTTTGATTACATTGCTCCAAATAAACCAGGCAGCGCGATTGTGTCAGTCTGACAAAAAAAGACTACCTGGCGCCCTTGCCAAACAATACGGTTTTGATGGTGCGTAAGATGATCACGATATCCATGGTAATGGACAGGTTCTTGATGTAAAACAGGTCATAATTGAGTTTTTCCACTGCATCTTCAACCGTTGCCCCGTAATCGTAAGATACCTGGGCCCATCCGGTCAGGCCGGGTTTGACCTTGAACCGTTCCGCATAATAGGGAATCTGTTTTTCCAGTTCATCTGTGAAGTGCTTGCGCTCCGGCCGGGGGCCGACCATGCTCATTTTTCCACACAGCACATCCCACAGCTGGGGCAGTTCGTCAATCCTGAATTTCCGGATCACCTTTCCCACACGGGTGATGCGCTGATCATCAGCCTGGGCCCACATGGGTCCGGTTGCCTTTTCCGCATCCTGAACCATGGAACGGAACTTGTGCATCATGTATTCCTGGCCGTGCTCACCCACCCGGTCCTGGGAGAAAAACACCGGCCCGCGTGAATCAAGCTTGATGAGGATGGCCGTCAGCAGCAGCAGCGGGAATAACACAATCAGCATCAGGAAGGAAAGAACAATATCTTCCAGCCGTTTGACAATGGTTTTCATCCGTGATTTCTTAAACCCTTCGGAAAAAATCAGCCAGGACGGATTGATTTTGGTCACCAGCACCTTGCCGGTGAGCATTTCGTAAAACGTGCTGCCTTCCAGAACTTCCAGACCGCGGGTCCGGCACTTGAGCAGCTCCTGGGTGGGGAAATTGCCCCGTTTTTCCTTGAGGGCCACAATCACCTTGTGGACATTGGTGACCATGGCAATAGCGCAGCAATTTTCTTTATCGTATTCAATCGGGATCGATCCGATACGGGCAGGATCAATTTTCTCATTCTCGGTATCCGGGATCAGGCGCACCACGGTATACCCGCAGTCAATGGTGTTGTTGATCTTGTCGATAATGTCAAACGCCAGGGGGGTGGACCCCAGAATCATGACGTTCTCGTTGAAATACCCTTTGTTGAGAATCCAGATATAGACCATCCGCCACCCGATGATAAACACAATCAGAAACACCACACTTAAAATAAAGACTTTCTGATCAATGATGGCTGCCGGAAACAGAAAATAGATCACTGCCAGTATGATTGAAGTGGCGCCAAGGGACTGCAGCAGGCGGATCCCCAGCTCCGGAATGGACGAGGCAATCTCAAAATCATACAAATCATTGTAATACAGGCAGATCTGGCACAAAAAAGTGATCAGAAAAATTTTCAAAAATAAAAACAGATCCAGGACCGCAACGTCAAATTTTGATATCAGGGCGGCTGCCAGCAGAACAGAGCTGAAAATCACCAGGCCTTCAAAGATAAAAAAAAGAATGTTCCGTATGGGAAAGTACTGTTTTAAGAGTCTAAGCATTTTTCACGCCGTATCCGTATTTACCGTATCCGTACTTGCTGTAGCCGTAGCCGATGGGTTTTTTCGCACAATTGTACACAGCACCAATGACTTTTTCCTCGCCATATGCCTCCACAAGGTCCATGACATCTTTTTTGTGGGTTTTGCCCTGGCGGATCACAATGATGATCCCATCCACCTGCCGGGAGATGGCATTGGTTTCCGATGTAAGATATGGCGGGGGCGTATCAATGATGATATACCGATTGGCGTATCGTGCCCGGACCTCCTGAATCAGGTTTTTCATCAGATCGGAAGACAGCAGCTCTGACGGGTTCGGGGGAATCCTGCCTGCCGGAAGCAGTGTCA
>JAABSK010000013.1 GCA_011390435.1 Desulfobacteraceae bacterium
GGAAAAGCGAGCGGGTCTGCTAAGAGATTGACGATCAATCAGCAGAAATTTCCGGTTCACCGCGGGACACCCGCCCTGATCGGGGCTGCAATTCAGGTCATGTCCGCATTTGACGGACCTGGAATCACCGGATTTCTTGCCGGAGATATCGGCCTGGGGCATGGCAGCAGAAAACTTTATCATCATCTGGTACACACAGCAGATCTTTCTGGAATCAACACACTGGTGTTTCATTATCTGCAGCCGGATGTGGACTGGCACAACAAAGTGTTGTTCCGGATTCAGGATCTGACGGTTCAGCCCATCATGATTGCGGATGCCGGATTCATGTATGCCGCCAAGATGAGCGGCCAGGCAGCGGCCTATGATCTGTTCACTCCGGATGCAGGGGAGCTGGCCTTTCTGGCAGATGAAACAGCGCCCCATCCCTTTTACACCCGGGGATTTATCCTGCACACGGACAACAGGATTCCAGACCTGGTCGCAAGGGCATACACGCACAACAACGCAGCCCGGTATCTTCTGGTCAAAGGCGCAGTTGACTGCATTATGGATTCATCCGGACTGCTGTCCCAGGTGGAAGGTCCGTCCTGTGAGGCCATGGAAGCGATTGGCGGGACAGGGGATACCCTCACCGGTATCGTCGCCGCCCTGATCAGCATGGGGATGCCGATTCCGCAGGCAGCCCATGCCGCAGCCAGAATCAACCGTCTGGCCGGCAGTCTGGCCGACCCCACGCCTGCCACCCAGATCCATGAAATCATCTCCCATATCCCGGCTGCGGCAAAAACAGTTCTGGGACCTGATTTGCTTTTTCAGCAGCTGTGAATCCATCTCTTGTTATTTGAATTCAAAATGTGATAATACAATGTTTATGATATAAGGAGCATGTTTCTCAAACATTGCTTTTTTATAAATTACAGGGTGTTATATTAATTATTACAGGAGAATGATTATGATGCTGAAAAAAAGTTTAATGATGGTTTTGGCCGTGCTCATGTTTGTACCCAGTGTGTATTCTCAAACAGTGATTACAGTTGCTGCTGATGCCACGTGGCCGCCAATGGAGTACATTGATAAAAACAAGGCCATTACCGGCTTTGCACCTGACCTGCTGGCTGCAATGGAAGCGGTCAGCGACATTAAATTTGACATTCGTAACACTGCCTGGGATGGTATTTTTGCAGGTCTTGCAGCGGGTAAATATGACATGATTTCATCTTCTGTTTCCATTACAGAAGACCGCAAGAAAGTGATGAGTTTCAGCGACCCCTATTTTGAAGTCAAACAGGGCGTTATCACTCAAAAAACGTCGGCCATCAAATCTGAGGCGGATTTAAAAGGAAAGACAGTTGGTGCGCAGATCGGAACCACTGGTTTTTTAATGATGCGTAAAGTCGACGGCGTCAACATGAAATCCTACGATGAAATCGGCCTTGCTGTTGAAGATCTGTTCAATGGCAGAACCGATGCGGTTGTGTGTGATGATGCGGTTGCAGCTGATTATGCCTTGACCAATGAACAATATTCCAAAAAATTGACCCTGGCGTTTCTGATGAAGTCGGATCAGCCGGAATATCTGGGATTTGCGTTTAAAAAAGGAGCGTCTCAGGATAAGCTGAAACTGGTAAATGAGGCCCTGGCAAAAGTCAAGGCATCTGGAGAATATGATAGAATTTTTAACAAATGGTTCTAACGGATCAAAATGATCAAAATCCCTGGTCAGGCAGTCAGCCTGCCAGGGATTTCGGTTTTATCGGCCCAGAAAAATCCAGATGAATGTTGCACAGCATTGGAGCAGCCAAAATGGCAGACAAGGACCATCCGATTAATATAGAAGTGGGCGACGGTGCCGCCATTCCATCGAAAAAAGATAAAGGCCTGGTCAATGCCTGGTCCATATCGTTCTTTGGCGCTATTGGCTGTATGGTGTATTTATGCCTGAGCGATCCAGATATGTACTGGGAGGTCTTAAAATTTCTTCCAGATGGTATTCTGGTCACCTTTCAGGTCACTATCGCTTCAATTTTTCTGGCGCTGTTCATCGGCCTGTTCACCGGTCTGGGCCGCATTTCAGACAACCGGCTGATCAACACCATCGCCTCAACCTATGTTGAAGTGGTGCGTGGCATTCCGCTGCTGGTCCAGCTTTTCTACATTTATTATGCGTTGGGGCGATTTGAGTTCCTGCAGATTTCAGAGCTGCCGTCAGCCATCATTGCCATGGGGTTCTGTTATGGCGCTTATATGGGAGAGGTTTTCAGGGCTGGTATCATCTCCATTGATCACGGTCAGGGAGAAGCGGCCCGGTCTCTGGGGTTCAATAAAACGCAGACCATGTTCATGGTGATTCTGCCCCAGTCATGGAAGACCATTCTGCCGCCGGTGGGAAATGAATTCATCGCATTGTTAAAAGACAGCTCCCTGGTTTCCATTCTTGCGGTTGCCGATATCTTGAGGCGCGGGCGTGAGTTTGCCAGTGTGACTTTCAGTTATTTTGAAGCCTATACCATGGTGGCACTGGTATATCTGGTAATTACGCTTGTTTTATCCAAAGGGGTCAGCAAAATGGAAGAAAGGTTGAATTACTATGAAAGAGAGTAACGCCATTATTCAGATCAAAGACGTTTATAAGTATTTTGGTAAATTATGCGCGTTAAACAAGATCAACCTTGAAGTCAATCCCGGTGAAAAAGTGGTTGTGATCGGCCCGTCCGGATCGGGTAAGTCAACCGTGCTGCGGTCGATCAACCGGCTGGAGGAGATTGACCGGGGGCAGATTATTGTTGACGGTCTGGATATCAACGATCGAAACAACGATATCAATTCCATTCGTCAGGAACTTGGGATGGTGTTTCAGAGTTTCAACCTTTTTCCCCATAAAACCGTATTGGGAAATCTGACCATGGCCCCGATGAAACTCAAGAAACTGTCACGGCACAAAGCGGAAAAAATTGCCATGGAGCTGTTGCACAAGGTTGGCATCAGTGATAAGGCCCAGGTCTATCCTAAAATGCTGTCCGGTGGTCAGCAGCAGCGGGTGGCCATTGCCAGGGCCCTGGCAATGAATCCCAAGATCATGCTCTTTGATGAACCCACCTCTGCTCTGGATCCGGAAATGATCGGCGAAGTGCTGGAAGTGATGGTAAATCTTGCCAAAGAAGGGATGACCATGGTGTGTGTCACCCATGAAATGGGGTTTGCAAGAGAGGTGGCTGATAAAGTGATTTTTATGGATCAGGGCAGGATCGTTGAAACCGGAACTCCGGAACACTTTTTCAGCAATCCTGAAAACGACAGAACCAAACTGTTTTTATCCCAGATCTTATGATGCCGGTCACGGACTGAGAATCGCTGCGTTATTCCCCATCCAGAATCCGGCGGATTTTTTCGGTCAGCTCTTTGAGTGAGAAGGGTTTCTGGATAAAGGCAAGCCCTTTGTCCAGCACACCCTGGTGGGCAATCACATCGGCTGTGTAGCCGGACATGAACAATTGTTTCAGGTCCGGGTGGGTTTTCGCAAGATGCTTTGCCAGGTCCCGGCCGTTCATTTTCGGCATGACCACATCGGTCAGGAGCAGGTGAATTTTCTTGTCAAAAGCGCTGGCCAGCGCAATGGCCTCAAGGGGATTTCCCGCCGGGATAACCGTGTATCCCTGACGTTCCAGCATCAATTGGGTGATGTTTAAAATCGCAGGTT
The DNA here is from genome assembly GCA_011390435.1 of Desulfobacteraceae bacterium. Next base: position 3,701 of record JAABSK010000013.1, read on the forward strand.
CATCTTCCACCAGCAGAATGGTCTCACTGCCCCGAGGGCTGGGTTCTGCAGGCTGAAAAAGATCGGATGGCATATCGGTTGAGTGGTGCCGGGGAAGATAGATATTGAAGGTGGCACCCTGGCCGGGCCGGCTGTTTACATTGATGAACCCGTTATTCTGCTTGACAACGCCGTACACCGTGGCCAGACCGAGACCGGTTCCTTTTCCAGTGTCTTTTGTGGTGAAAAACGGTTCAAACAGGTTATCCAGCGTTTCCAGATCCATACCGCAGCCGGTGTCACTGACTTTGAGCAGGACAAAATCACCTGGCACAGAACCCATATGCGCTTTGCAATCAGCCGCATCAATGTGTATTGTATTGGTTTCAATGGTGATTTTTCCCACACCTTTGATGGCATCCCTGGCATTGACGCACAGGTTGGCCACCACCTGATCGACCTGGGACGGGTCCATTTTTACGGGCCACAATTTTTCAGCAGGTTTCCAGACCAGATCAATGTCTTCGCCGATAAGACGCTGGAGCATGGTCATCATTTTTTTGACTGTCTGGTTCAGGTCGAGCACTTTGGGGGCGATGATCTGTTTTCTGGCAAAGGTTAAAAGCTGTTTTGTCAGGTCAGCAGAGCGCCGGGCAGCGTTGAGGATCTCCTGGAGGTTCGTGTAAAGGGGATCAGACGAATCCATGCCGTCCATGGCGGCCTGGGTATAGCCAAGAATGACCGTGAGCATGTTATTGAAATCGTGGGCCACACCTCCGGCCAGCCGTCCCACCGATTCCATTTTCTGGGCCTGGGTCAGCTGGAGTTCAAGGGCTTTGCGGTCACTGACATCCAGATTGACCACAATGGCGCCGTCAACCGCGCCGGTATCGTCAAAAATCGGGGCGGTATAGTTCAATATGGTTTTTTTCTGGCCGTCAAAAGCTTCGATTTCCAGCAGTTCGTCAACAATCGTGACTCCATGGCGGATGGTTTTGGCCAGGGCCCAGTCTTCAGCCTTGATCGGTTCCCTGGATGGCAGATGCCAGGCTTTGAAGATACCGTATTCAGAAATGGGAACTCTGGGCTCTGCTCCCCAGATTTTCACACCCATGGGGTTCCCCTGGATCAAATTGCCGTCTTTGTCTGCAAACCACAGTCCAATGGGCAGGATTTCAAAAATGCGCTGCAGAAGGTGTTCGCGTTTTCGCAGTGCGTCTTCTGATCGTCTGCTTTCAGTAACGTCTTCAACAATGCCGACACCGCCGAAAAATCGTTTGTTTTTGTCCAGCAGCGGCGCGACATAGACCTTTACCGGGGTGGATTTCTTTGCTGTCACACTGTGGTAAACTCCTTCATAAAACCCGGAGTGCTTGTTCAGGGCGTTTTGTATTTGGGCCACAAGCTTTTTATCCGGCAGGGTCTGCATGTTCAGTCCGATAAGCCGTTTTCGCGACGATCCAATGATGGTGATAAAATTATCGTTGCAGTCGACAATGGTGCCGGTTTGATCAAAGTGAAAAATACCGATGGGTGATTGCTCGAACAAAAGGCGGTACCGCAGTTCACTGTCACGCAGGGTCTGTTCAGCATTTTTCCGATTGGTGATGTTATGATAATTTCCCAGGATGCCCTTGATGTCCGGATCATGCAGCAGATTGCTTCCGGTAAATTCGATCCACTGGTATGTGCCGTCTTTGCATTGATATCGGCACTCCATGGTTTGAATGACATCGGGTGTGCGTAAAATCTGTTCAAAAAAGCCCAGGGTTTGTTCCAGGTCGTCCGGGTGCACATTGTCCCACGCGCACGTGCCGACAAGTTCTTCCGGCTTCCAGCCAAAGCGCTTTTCAACGTTTGGGCTTTTATAGCGATTGATTCCGTTTTGATCAATGATAACGATGACATCACCGATATTGGCGACCATTTTGTTTTGCCTGGCCTTGTTTTTACGAAGCCGTTCCACAGCCTTCAAGCTTTCGGCTTTTGCAGATTCCAGTTCCCGGATCTGGTGTTTCAGCGCATTGTCAGTGGCCTTTTTTGCTGCCATGGGTATCATCCTGGTCGAATAATTTTTTAGGGTGAAACAGGCCTGTGTGCAGTTGTATGCCTGTTTCGGGGTATTTGTCCACAAATATATTCTATACAAAATAAAAAAAGGCCGTTATGGTCAGAGAGCGTGTGTCCGAACAATCGGATTTCTCTTGACAAGAACAGGGCGCGATGACTAAAACCAGTCAAAGTTATGTCCCCATTCCTCAAAAAAGGAGTTCTGTAATGAAGCCTGTACTGTATTTTTTAACCCTCCTGGTGATGGTGATCGCTGTTGCCGGAACCGGCATTGCCGGAAACACTCCCTATATCGGAATTTCAAAAATTGTTGCCCACCCTGCCCTGGATGCCCTGGAAAAAGGGGTTCAGGACGGAATCACCGAACAGTTTCCCCAGGCACGGTTTGATCTTCAGAACGCCAATGGCGAGCTGACCACTGCTGCGTCCATTGCCCGGAAATTCAAAGCTGAAAAAGTTGATATTGCCGTTGGCATTGCCACGCCGACTGCCCAGGCCCTGGTGGGGGCGATCAAGGATCGGCCGGTTGTGTTCTGTGCAGTGACCGATCCTGAGGGGGCTGGTTTGGTGAGTTCGGTTGAAAAAGGAGAGCCTTTTGTCACCGGAACCAGCGATATGACACCGGTCAGAGAACAGATCATGCTGCTAAACCGCATCAAAAAGATCAACACCCTGGGCCATGTGTATTCCAGCAGCGAAGCCAATGCCGTTACCCTGGCGTCCATTGCCCGGCAGGTGTGCAAATCAATGGGAATCAAATTTGTGGAAGCAACCGTGAGCAACTCTTCAGAGGTGAAACAGGCGGTTCAGGCCATTGCCTCCCGGGTGGATGGTATCTACCTGAGCAACGACAATACAATATTTTCGGCCCTGAGCGCCATTACCGCCGTTGCCATGAAGCACAAGATTCCCATCATGAGTGCAGACCCCAGTTCTGCTGTGGACAATGATGTTCTGGTTGCCTGGGGATTTGATTATTATAAAATGGGTCGGGTCACCGGGCAGCTGTGCGCTGATATCCTCAATGGCGCAAAACCTGAGGATCTCCCAACGCTTTACATGACAGACCCTTCTGATGTGGACCTGCTGGTCAACCTGGATGTGGCCGGGCATCTGGGTATCCGTTTTCCCCAGGAGATTATTGATAAGGCCAACTCAGTTATCCGGAATGGGAAACTGATCCAAAAGCCGGTTTCTGCCCAATGATCGAAGGGATTTTTGTTGAGGGCCTGATTTATGGGATCATGGCCCTGGGGGTGTTTTTTACGTTCCGAATACTGGATTTTCCGGATTTGACCGTGGATGGTTCCTTTCCCATGGGGGCGGTGATCATGGCAGCCTGCCTGCACGGCGGAATGGGCATTTCAGCCGGCCTTGCACTGGCTTTTGCCGGCGGGATCATGGCCGGAGCAGTGACAGCAACCATTCATAATGTGCTGAAAGTCCCCCATCTTCTGGCAGGGATTCTGACCATGACAATGCTGTACTCTATCAACATCCGGATTTTGTCCAACAGGGCGAACCTGCCACTGATACGGGAAGAAACCATTCTGACGAAACTCCATGCCTGGACCGGCAGTGTGATGCCGCCGGAATATGCATCGCTGGTCTTTTTCATTTTCCTGGTGCTGGCGGTCAAATTGTTGCTGGACCTGTTTTTCCTCACTGATATGGGCCTGGTGTTCGGTGCCCTTGGCAACAATGAACAGATGGTAAGGGTCCAGGGCAGTAATCCTGCCACGCTCAAGCTGATCGGTGTGGGGCTTTCCAACGGAATGGTGGCCCTGTCCGGAGCTTTTGCCGCTCAGTATCAGGGGTTTGCCGACATCAATCTGGGGCAGGGTATTGTGATCTCCGGCCTGGCCTCTGTGATGCTCGGAGAATTTCTGCTTCGGAGCAACCGGATTTATCTTCTGACCCTTCGGGTGATCCTGGGGGCCATTCTGTTCAAGGCCATCATGTATCTTGGGCGGTACTACGGTTATTATATCAACCTGACTCCCAATGATCTCAAGCTGATTGCCGGTGTTTTGATCATCGTCTCCCTTGGTGTGACCAATTTCAGAACGATAAGGACAAAACAGACATCATGATCCGGCTTGAACAGTTGACAAAGATTTTTGGACAGGGCACTGCTGAAGAAAAAACCGTTATCCGGAAAGTTGATTTCCAGGCCTGCAAAGGGGATTTTGTCACCATTATCGGCAGCAACGGCGCTGGAAAAACCACCCTGTTCAATCTGATTTCAGGTGCGCTGATGCCCACTTCCGGCCGTATTCTGATCGATGGCAAAGCAGTTACCCGGAAACCTGAATACAAGCGGGCTGCCTGCATCGGGCGGATTTTCCAGGACCCGTTGGCTGGAACCGCATCCAACATGACCATTGAGGACAACATGATGATCACCAGCCAGAAGGGATTTAAATGGCCGATCATCAGTCTGAATAACAAAAAAAGGGCGTTTTTCCGGGAACAGGTCCGGCAGTTGAACATGGGTCTGGAACACCGGCTCAAAGATAATGTCAGTGCATTGTCCGGTGGACAGAGACAGGCCCTGACCCTTCTCATGACGGTATTGTCCGACCCGGCCATTCTGCTTCTGGATGAACACACCGCAGCCCTTGACCCCAGAAATGCCGAAAAGGTCATGAGCCTGACCACCCGGTTTGTCCGTGAAAAACAGTTGACCGCGCTTATGGTTACCCATAACATGACCCATGCCATCCGGTATGGAAACCGCCTGATCATGATGGATGCAGGGGAAATTATCATTGATGTCAGCGGTCCTGAAAAACAGCAGTTGACCGTTGCCCGCCTGGTGGAGATGTTCAGCCGGATTCGCCAGAAAGATTTTGAAACCGATGCGGTTCTGCTGGCACAGCCCTGAACAAGATCTTTTTTGACATCAGCGCTCAGACAGCTTTTGCTTCAGGCCGGTGAGACGATGGGCGGTCTTGTCGTTATTCAGGGCGATTTCAAGGGCTCTGGACGACCCCACAACAATCACCAGGTGCTTGCCCCGGGTCATGGCAGTGTATAAAAGGTTTCGCTGCAGCAGGGGAAAGTGTGCGGTTGTCAGGGCAATGATTACGGCTGAATATTCAGAACCCTGGGATTTGTGTACCGATATGGTGTAGGCCAGGGACAATTCATCAAGTTCCAGAATATCGTATTCCACAATACGGCCGTCATAGTCCACCAGCAGCTTGTTTCTGGATGGTATCACTTCGGTTACCGTGCCGATATCGCCGTTAAAGACATCTTTTTCATAATTGTTTTTCAGGTGCATGACTTTGTCATTGGGTTTAAACGTGACGCCCCCGGCTTCAATCCCGCCTTTTTTGGGGTTCAGGATCTGTTGAAGCTGCTGGTTGAGGTTGATGGTACCGGCTTCGCCCCGGTGCATGGGGGTGAGCACCTGGATTTCGTCAATATGGGGAAACGCTTTTGGAATTCGGGTGGAACATAATTCTAAAATGGTGCTGACCACCTTTTCCGGATGCGTATTTTCAATAAAATAAAATTCTGACAATTCTCCGGAGCTGGCTTTTTCAAACTGGGGCATTTCACCGTTCCGGATGCTGTGAGCGTACATGATGATCGGGCTCTGGGCAGCCTGCCGGAATATTTTGGTCAGCGAAAATACCTTGACCCTGCCGGAATCGATGATGTCTGACAGCACATTTCCCGGCCCAACAGACGGCAGCTGAAACGTGTCCCCGACAATGATAACACCGGCAGTAACGGGCAATGCATCAAACAGCCGGTACATCAAAATGGTGTCCACCATGGATGCTTCATCCACAATAAAGAGGTCCAGATCAAGGGGATTGGCCCGGTGGCGTTCAAACGTCTGGTTTTCATGGTCAAATCCCAGCAGCTTGTGAAGGGTCGAGGCTTTTTTCCCGGTCACCTGTGAGAGTCGCCGGGCAGCCCGGCCAGTGGGTGCGCTGAGGACCACCTTAAGGTGGCGGAGGCTGAACAGTTCACACAGCGCCCGGATCAATGTGGTTTTTCCGGTGCCGGGTCCGCCTGTGATCACCACGATCCGCTCTTCCATTACCCCGGCCACAACTTTAAGCTGCTCTTCAGACAATTTAACTGCCAGCCGGTTCAGGATATTGTCAAGAATTTCTTCTTCACTGACCTGGAAGGTCTTTTTCGGCATGGATAAAATCGCCCTGATCCGGTTGGCAATACCGGATTCAGCCGTGAACAGCCGTTTAAGATAGACCTGAGTGTCTGCTTCATCGTCACAGATTTTAATTTCACCCGAATCTTTCAGAAGCGTCAGGGCGGGTTCAAACACAGACGCTGACACACCAGCCACCCGGGCGGCCGCCTGGAACAGCTGTGTTTTAAAGAGGTAGACATGGCCATCCTGTTCTGCAGATATGAGACTGTGAATCAGGCAGGCCTGGAGGCGGTTTTCATCTTCCCGGTCGGTACCGGTTTTCAAGGCGATGCGGTCTGCAATGGTAAATCCGATTTCCGGTAGATCGCGGACAATCAGATACGGATTGGCCTGGAGGAGTTCCATGGCTTTGGTGCCATATATTTTCAGTATCATGGCGGCATGGTGAACGCTGACACTGTTTTCCTGGAGAAACTGCATCACCCGGCGAACAGCGTGGTGCTGGTTCCAGGCCTGTTCAATGGCCTGTTTTTTATGCTTGCCAATGCCCTGTATTTTCAACAGTTGATCCGGGTCGTTTTCAATAATTTCCAGGGTCTGTTCCTGAAAATGATCCACGATTTTGTCTGCCAGGGATTTTCCAATACCCGCGATGATGCCGGAGCCCAGATAGCGCCGGATGCCGGAAGTGCTTTCCGGCAGCATGACTTTATAGGTTTCAACTTTGAACTGGTCGCCATACTTTGGATGGGCAGACCAGGTGCCGCTCACCTCAAGGTTTTCACCTTCGATCACACCAGCCAGGTGTCCCACAACGGTCACTGGTTCACTGATTTTCGGAAGTTTGATCCGGGCAACGGTATAGTGGTTGTCAGGATTCTGATAGGTGAGATGGTGTAAGGTTCCGCTGAGAATGATCATGGGTTTTTCAGGTGTTCAACAATCCACACAGCCGCATCATACAGGTTTTGGGCGACATGATCCGGCCGGTGGTTTTCTTTGGCCAGCTGATCCAGCGCAGTCTCTCCATAGCCGGTTTTCACCAGTATGGTGGTGCTGCATCCGGCAGTTTTGCCGCAGTCAATATCTGTGGTTTTATCGCCGACCATGCAGGCAGTCCCAAGATCAATGCCGTACTTTTTTTGGGCCTCCAAAATCAGGCCGGGAGCGGGTTTTCTGCAGGTGCACAGATCCTGTGGTGTGTGTGGGCAAAAGAAAATATCGGTGATCCAGCCGCCGGCATCTTCAATTCCCCGGGTCATTTTTTGAAAAATAGCAGACAGGGTTTCCATGGATGCCATTTTCCGTCCGATCAAAGACTGGTTGGTGACCACAATGACTGAAAAGCCGTTTTGGCACAAAAGGGCAATGGCTTCAGGGCTTTGGTGAATGAATTCAAATTCTGAAGGGGTTTTGATGTAATCTGCAGACTCCGTGTTGATCACCCCGTCCCGGTCCAGGAAAACAAATCGATCCATGGTGGTTACTCTTCTGCAACAATAAAGGCGGAACCAAAGCCCTGGGTCATGAGGGTTTCAGTAAAATCATCAGCATCTTTTAGATTGCCGAACCGGCCGATTCTTACCCGGTAAAAGGTGCCGCGGTCATCTGTGAATGTGGTGATATGGGCATTGGTATAGTTTTTCGATAACTTTTCCCGGTATTTTTCAGCATTGGCTTTGATTTGAAAAGCCCCTACCTGTACGGTAAAGTTGCCTTTCCAGTAGTCCACTGCTTTGAAGGTTGTGGGCTGTTTTGTCTGGCTGGAATAGGCTGTGGCCTGGCCCAGGGCGGAAACCCTTACCTTTGCTGTGCCCGGCCCCAGAATACCGATTTCCTTGGCACCGGTATAGGAAAGATCAATGATTCTTCCGGTGACAAACGGGCCCCGGTCATTGATCCGCACCACAATCTTCCGATTGTTTTCAAGGTTGTGGACGCTTACCCAGGTGTTCATGGGAAGGGTCTTGTGGGCAGCGGTCATTGCGTACATATTATAGGTTTCCCCATTGGATGTTTTTCTGCCGTGAAATTTTTTGCCGTACCACGACGCAAGTCCTGTCTGGACGAAACCATCTGCACTGGGAATGGGTGTGTACTGGATACCGGCAATTTTATAAGGCCGCTGGGTGGGGGGATGGGTTTTGCTGTCATAAGTGCCGGTCCTGGGCTGTGTGCCCGGCGGGGTATGGGTCTTGTAGCGCTTGTCAAATGTGGGGGAACACCCGAAAATAAACAGGGCGCAGACACTGAGCATCAGGATATTAAATTGTAGGGTTTTCAAAAAACATACTCCATAGGGGTTGAATCAGTCAAAAGCCAGGGCCAGAACATCTTTCATCTTATCCACAAAATAAAATTGAATGGTCTGCTTGATATGGTCTGGAACATCTTCCATGTCTTTTTTATTCCACAAGGGCAGAATAATTTCTTTGATACCGGCCCGGTGGGCAGCAATGACTTTTTCTTTGACGCCGCCCACCGGCAGAACCTCACCCCGGAGTGTAATTTCACCGCTCATGGCCAGCCGTTTTTTGACCACCCGGTTGGTCATGAGCGAGGTCAGGCAGGTGAGCATGGCAACACCTGCAGAAGGCCCGTCTTTTGGAATCGAGCCTTCCGGCACATGAATATGAATATCATTGGTATCAAAAAAAGTGTCATCCACTTTGAATTTTTTGGCATTGGCCCGGATAAAACTCAAGGCAGTGGTGGCGGATTCTTTCATCACATCACCCAGTTGTCCGGTCATGGACAGGCCTTTGCCGCCACTCATGGCAACCGCTTCAATGAATAGAATTTCTCCGCCGTAAGGGGTCCAGGCAAGACCGATTACCACGCCGGGATTTTCCTGGCGCAACGCCATGTCCGGCATATTAGACGGTGGTCCCAGGTATTCATGCAGGTCTTTCTGGCGGACGATCAGCTCCACAGCCAGTTCTTCAGCAATTTTGCTGGCCACCCCCCTGCAGACGGCACCGATCCGTCTTTCCAGGTTTCTCAGTCCGGATTCCCGGGTATATCCTGAAATAATTTTTTTCACCGCTCCGCTGGTGATCTTGACCTGACTGGCGTTGAGGCCATTGGCTTCCCGCTGGCGGGGAATCAGATACCGGGTGGCAATTCTGAGTTTTTCCTCTTCTGTATAGCCATTGAGTTCCAGCACTTCCATGCGGTCCCTGAGCGGGGCCGGAATCGTGTGAAGCACATTGGCCGTGGTAAGGAAGATCACGTCAGACAGGTCAAAAGATACGTCCAGATAATGATCGGAAAAAGAATGGTTCTGTTCCGGGTCCAGAACTTCCAGAAGAGCGGAAGAGGGGTCCCCGTGGTAAGATGAGTTGACTTTGTCGATTTCATCAAGCATGAACACCGGGTTTTTGGTTCCTGCTTTTCGCAGCTGCTGGATAATCCGCCCAGGCAGGGCTCCCACGTAGGTGCGCCTGTGGCCACGGATTTCCGCCTCATCCCGGACACCGCCCAGGGCAATCCGGACAAAACGGCGGCCCAGAGCCTTTGCAATGGATTGTCCAAGGGATGTTTTTCCTGTCCCCGGCGGACCTGCAAAACACAGGATCGGGCCTTTAGAGTCTTTTTTCAGTTTCCTGACAGCCAGATACTCAAGAATCCGTTTTTTGGGTTTTTCAAGGCCGTAATGGTCGGCATTTAAAATCCGCCGGGCCTCTTTGATATCCAGCTTGTCTTTGGAGCGTTTCTGCCAGGGCAGAGAAGTCAGCCAGTCCAGGTAGGTGGAGGCCACAACATATTCTGCAGAAGACGGATGCATGCGGGCCAGACGCTGCAGTTCGCGCCGGGCTTCCTTGCCGGCTTCTTCCGGCAGTCCTTTTTCCTTTATTTTTGCCTGGTATTCCTTGATTTCGACGCTGTCTTCTTCCGTTTCCCCCAGTTCGTCCTTGATGGCCTTAAGCTGCTGGCGAAGATAATATTCGCGCTGGCGCTTGTCCATATCTTCTTTGACCTGGGTTTGAATCTTGGAGCCCATCTCAAGAATCTCCAGCTGATCATTGACCAGGCGCGTCACCTTTTTCAGTCGCTTGTTAACATCCAGCAGTTCAATGACCTTCTGCTTTTCATTGACCGGTGCGTTAATGGTCGAGGCCACCATATCCGCCAGCACATTGGGTTCCTGAAGGGATTTGATCATGTGACCCATTTCAGCGGGCAGGCCGGGCGACAGGTCAACAATTTTTTCATACTGTTCGACAATGTTGGCCATCAGTGCCCGGTTTTCCTTGTTTCGATCGGCATTTTTGCTCTTCAGTACGGTGATTTTTGCCTGCATGTATTGTTTGTTCTGAAGAAAGTCAACAACATGAAACCGGCTCAATCCCTGAATAAGCAGCTGGGCTTTTTCATCTTCCATCTTGGACATTTTTAAAATGATGGCCACCGTGCCGATGCGGTGCAGGTCATCTGCCGTATGCCGGGAAGCGATATCATTTTTTTTGGACAGCAATAGCCCCAGCATCCGGTTCCCGGACATGGCTTCATCAATAAGCTCGACCGCTTCTTGCTGGATCAGCACCAGGGGAAGGACCATTTTGGGAAAAAGGTTGGTGTCTACAATGGGCAGAATGGGCAGAATTTCCGGGATGTTGTCTGATGTTATGGTGTTTGAGGGATGTCTGATATCATCCATGCGTTGTCGGGTCCCTTTTCAATCTGTAGCTTACGTGAAGTCTATGGAGACATTTTGGCTTTTTTTGATATTTTCCCTGATGAATTTTCCAAGAACCAGTTCTAAAAATCCGTTTGAAAACCGGGCCGACACCTTGTCAACATCGATCTGGGAGGGCAGGTACAATACCCGCTCAAAGGGGCCATACTGAATTTCTGCCAGCCGATAGGTTGCTGTCCGTTCCGGATGAACGGTTTGGCGATTTCCGGTGATTTTTACCGCTTTATTGCTGATTTCGATTAAAATATCCTTTTTGTCCACTCCGGCAATTTCCGCCTGGATCACAATTTTTGTCCGGGTTTCATAGATATCCATCTGGGGCTTCCATATTCGTTTTGAAAAACAGAACATGGGATTAACAGATTGGAACATTTCTTCAAAAGATTTTTCTTCAGCTGCATGGGTTTCTAGATCTCCACCAAACCGAATTTCGATGTGCTTCATTTCCAACTCCTGATGATACCGTTAAATCAGATCATCTGATGACCTCAAAAAGATACCATCCCTGTTGTATCTTGTAAAGCTGTAATGCGATCGCAACTGCTTCCAAAGTTCCCGGCAGGGCGCAGTGCGATAAAATGGGGTTGTATTCCAGGCAGGTGAATGATAAATCCAGGTTGAATACCTGGTCGGTACAGGTATCAGATGTCATCACCATTTATGAACCGGAGGAGTCATGTTCCGAGAAGCCAGACTGACCGCCCTGATAACCGGTGCGGGAAAAGGAATCGGCAAAGCCATTGCGCTGGAGCTGTCCCGGCAGGGGGTGTTTGTTTATATCAATTATGTGTCAGATGAAATCTCCGCCAGCAAAACCCTGGCAGAGATACAGGCGGAAAATGGCGACGGAATGATTGTGGGGTTTGATGTCACTGACTGTGACCGCACGGGTGCTGCAATAAAGGAGATGGTGGAAGCGTGCGGGCACATCGACATTCTGGTGAACAATGCCGGAATCCGTGAGGACCGGCTGCTGGCCATGATGAAAGAGGATGCCTGGCGCCGGGTGATCAATGCCAATTTAAACAGTTTTTATAATGTTACCAAGCCTGTGGTAAAACAGATGCTCAAGAACCGCTTTGGCCGGATTGTGAATATCGTATCCACCTCCGGCCAGATGGGAAATGCCGGTCAGGTGAATTATTCAGCGTCAAAAGCCGGACTGATCGGCGCCACCAAAGCCCTGGCAAGAGAGGTGGCCAGTCGGAATATCACGGTGAATGCTGTATCTCCTGGCTTTATTGAGACACGGATGCTGGATGGGATGGACAGGGAGCAGATCACCCGGACAATTCCTGCAAACCGGCTGGGGACTCCCGAAGATGTTGCCTATGTAACCGCATTCCTCTGTTCATCCAGGGCAGCTTATGTGACCGGACAGGTGATCGGTGTAAACGGTGGTCTGATTTAAACGGTATCCAGTATTTTGCGCAGCGCTCCGGCAAATTCATTCAAAGAGAACGGTTTTTGAAGAAAACCGTGACAGCCTTTGTTTAGGAAGCCCTCGACCCTGTCATCCACAGCATATCCTGTGGAAATCAGAATCCTGGCATTGGGCTGGATTTCCTTGATCTGGGTAAAGGCTTCTTTTCCGCTCATCACCGGCATGATTAAGTCCAGTACGATCAGAGAAATGTCTGCCTGGTACAATTTATAGATTTCAACGGCTTCCAGGCCGTTCCGTGCAATGATCGGGGTGTACCCCAGTTTTTCAAGAAAATTTTTGCCCACATTGAGCACGTCTTCTTCATCATCAACCAGAAGGATGGTTTCCGAGCCTTTCTGAATCTGTTCAAACGGTTTGAGTCCTTCTTCTTTTTTGGGGTGCAGATGGTTTGTTCTGGCAGGAAGGCAGATGTGAAAGCTGGCGCCCCTGCCTTTTTTGCTGTCCACAAGAATGAAGCCGCCATGGTTTTTCACCACACCGAAAACAGTTGACAGTCCAAGCCCCCGTCCTTTTTTATCGCCGATCTCTTTTGTTGAGAAAAACGGATCAAAGATTTTTTTCTGGGTTTCCGAATCCATGCCGATGCCTGTGTCTGTAATCGTTATTTTGATGTATGGTCCGGGCCTGACTTCAAAAGGATAGCCATGATCTTTGGCGATCTGAATGTTTTGTGAGCAGATGTAGATGTCGCCCTGTTCCGGTATGGCCTGGGAGGCATTGATCAGAAGGTTTAAAAATACCTGTTCCAGCTGTGACGGGTCTGCATCCACGGGATAAAGCTGAGAATCATAGTTTTCGTGGATAGTGATGTCTTTGCGTGTGGGTTTAAATATTGCCAGGGTCAAGGTTAACAGATGGTTTGCATCCAGGGTTTTGATCTGGTATTTGCCGCCCCTGGCAAACCCTAACAGCCTGCTGGTCAGCTCTGCTGCGGTTTTGACCAGCCGGTTGATATGTTTGGTATGGGAGGTGACTTTATCCACTGAGGTGATGTCAATCTGCATCAGAGACAGGTGGCCCTGGATTCCCATGAGAATGTTGTTGAAATCATGGGAGATTCCTCCGGCCAGAACACCGATGGCTTCCATTTTCTGGGCCTGCTGCAGCTGAATCTGCAGCAGTTTCAGCTCTGAGATATCGGTAACAACGACAATAAAGCCTTTTGCCGGGTCTGTTTTATCCAGTTTTGATGCCCGGATTCTGCAGTCAATGGTGTTTTGATCTTTTCTGACCAGCCGGGTTTCAATCAGGGCGTTTCCGTATTTATCCGCAACCATGTACAGGCTGCGGCCCACCCGTTCATACTCTGCGTCGGTTTCATAGAGGCACCGGGTGTTTTTACCCCTCAGGCCATTGAATTCATGCCCCAGCATTGAATAAAAGATACGATTGGCCCAGCCGATCACCCGGTTTTTGATAATGGCGATACCTGTGGGAGAATGGTCCAGAACGATTTTCATTTCATCAAAACTCAGTTCCGGCGTGTTCAGGTCAAAGCGTTCCCGAACCGGTGTTATTTCTGGGGGGCCTGCGTCAAAAAAAGTGTTACAGCGATCAGTTTCCATAAATAAGCAATCCTGTTCATGCCATTCGTAGCGTTTGACTGCCTGTTGAGTAGATGCTACTTAGGTATACCAGACTTTAACAAATAATATAAGATCAGAAAAGAAAGATGTTTCAAAAAACAGATATCGCTTTGATAAAATATTGGCCGGCACTGATCTGCGGTGGGGGGCTCACCCTGGCTTTTTCAGATGCGGGTGGGTCATTTTTTGCCTTTGCCGCGCTGGTGCCGCTGTTTGTCTGCGCAGGAAGGCTGTCGCTGAAAAATGCTTTTTTCTGGGGTTTATGGGCAGGACTGGTGTATTTTTTGACTCTGATCTACTGGATCTTACCCACGGTGAACCGGTATGGCGGTCTTCATCCGGTGCTGGCTGCCGGTGTTCTGGTGCTGCTGTGTATCTATCTGGCCCTGTATGTGGGTGTATTTGCTGTTATCGTCAAAAAACTGTATTCAGATGCAGCCCATCCGGAAACCTGGTATCTCCCTCTGGCAGCGGCAGCGGCCTGGACAGGGCTGGAGTATATCCGGACCTATGCATTTACCGGGTTTGGCTGGGGCGCCCTGGGATACAGCCAGTCTGAAAATTTGACAATCATTCAGATCGCGGATATTTCAGGGGTTTACGGGGTTTCTTTTCTGATCGTTATGGTCAATGGTGTTCTGGCGCAGGTCTGGACTGCTGCAGTCCAGCGCCGTCGTCCACCGGTTGTCGCACTGGGATATGCTGTTTTTCTGGTGGCAGCAGTTTTTTATTACGGCCAAAAAAGTGTTGAGACCGTCGGCCAGGAGATGACCAATGCCCGGAAACTGTCTGTCAGCGTGGTGCAGGGAAATATCCGGCAGGATGTGAAGTGGGATCAGGCCTTTGCCAGCCGGACGGTTGAAAAATATATCCGCCTGTCTGAGCAAGCCCTTGAAAACACCCCTCAGCTCATTATCTGGCCGGAAACTGCCCTGCCGTTTTATTATGGTCTGGACCGGCCCCTGTCTGATACGGTTGACCGGTTTATCCGTTCGGCAGCCACCTATTTTCTGATCGGAAGCCCTGCAGCCATTCAAACCGGTGATCAGGTCCGGTACTATAACCGGGCTTACCTGTTAGGCCCTTTTGCCATGGTCAGGGCAACTTACGACAAACATCATCTGGTCCCGTTTGGCGAGTATATCCCCCTGGAAAACTACCTGGGGTTTCTGGGCAAGATAACACAGCAGGCCGGCAGCTTTTCCATGGGTGAAGGCTTATTTTCTCCTCTGGTCTTTGGCCCGGATCAAGCAGGGGTGATGATCTGCTTTGAAATCCTGTTTCCCGGCATTGCTTCGGGATTTGTTCAAAATGGCGCCACCCTGCTGACCACGATCACCAACGATGCCTGGTTTGGAGACTCATCTGCACCGCACCAGCATTTTGCCATTGCCGTATTCCGGGCTGTTGAAAATCGCAGGAGCCTTGCAAGGGCTGCCAATACGGGCATTTCAGGGATTATTTATCCGGACGGCACCGTGGTTTCGCAGACCCGGTTGTTTGCCGATGCCGTGGTCACCGAAGATGTTCCTCTTTTGACTTGCAGCAGTTTTTACACAGTCCATGGTGATCTGTTTGCCGTCAGCTCTCTGGTTGCAATCTGTCTTGTTTTTGTGCTAAAAGGAGCCACAGGATTGTTTCGGAAAACAGTTGAGGAGAAAACATCATGAGTGCAGAATTAAAACAGACCCTTCAGTTTGTCTATACCAAAGCAGAAAAACTCAAGGAGTATCTTTGACCTGCCGGTGAAGCTCAACCGGTTTCGAGAACTTGAACACATCATGGCCAAAGAAGGCTTCTGGGATGACCAGGAAACAGCCACTGACCTGTTGAAGGAAAGAACCCGGCTGTCTGATCTTTTGGAAACCTGGGACGGCATCTATAAAGAGATTGAAGATGCAGACACCCTTCTGGAGCTGGCTTACGAAGAATCTGACAAGGACAGTGAAAAAGAAGTGGCGCTTTTGCTGGCCGGTCTTGAAAAAAAGATCAAAAAATTTTCTGTTCAGATCACCCTTGATGGCGAAGATGATGACAAAAATGCCCTGGTTTCCATCAATGCCGGTGCCGGCGGAACCGATTCCCAGGACTGGGCGGAAATGCTGTTTCGCATGTACACCCGGTGGATGGATAAAAAAGGATATGCCTATCAGGTGATTGACCACCAGCCTGGAGATGAGGCTGGAATCAAAGGGGTGTCGCTTCGGGTGGCTGGTCATTACTGTTACGGATACATGAAGAATGAATCCGGAGTTCACCGCCTGGTGAGAATTTCTCCGTTTAATGCCAATGGCAAACGCCAGACATCTTTTGCTTCTGTGTTTGTATATCCGGAAATCAAGGATGAAATCCAGATCGATATTGACGAGTCCGACCTGCGGATTGATGTGTACCGGGCCAGCGGAGCAGGCGGGCAGCATGTCAACAAAACCAGCTCTGCAGTGCGAATCACCCACCTGCCCACAGGTGTTGTGGTACAGTGCCAGCAGGAACCGTCCCAGCACCGGAACAAGGAGATTGCCTTCAAGGTGCTGAAATCGAGACTTTATCAGCTTGAAAAGCAGAAACAGGATGAAAAGATGCAAAATCTCCACGACGGGAAGGATGACATTGCCTGGGGAAACCAGATTCGATCCTATGTGCTTCACCCTTACCGGATGGTGAAAGATCATCGCATCGATTTTGAAATCGGGGATGTGGACCGGGTGCTGGACGGGGATATTGATCCGTTTATCGAAGGAGTGCTGCTGTCTTGACAGTCGATCCGATGCTGGTGATCGAACGGTTTTATCCGCCGGATACAGTGCTTTACAGGATTCTGGTGGATCACAGCAGAATTGTGGCCCGGAAAAGTCTGGCCATTGCCCGGAACATTCCCCATCTGAAACCGGATCTTGCCTTTATTGAATCTGCTGCAATGCTCCATGATATTGGTATTTTTCTGACCCGGGCGAATTCGATCGGCTGTACCGGAGATGCCGCATATCTCTGCCATGGATATCTGGGCCGGCAGCTTCTGGACGATCTGGGCCTGCCGCAGAGATATGGCCTGGTCTGCGAGCGCCATACCGGTGCCGGTATTTCCAAAGAGAATATCCTGGAAAACAATCTGCCATTGCCCCTCCGGGACATGGTGCCGGTAACCCTGGAGGAAAAAATCATCTGCGTGGCAGATAAATACCATTCCAAAAACCCTGCCCGCCGTTTCCATCAGGACATCACCACAGAGCAGGTGATCCAGGATCTTGAAACAATCAGTCCGGACCATGCCCGGCGGTTTTCAATCTGGGCCGGGCAGTTTTACCTGACATGACCTGTCTTTTTTCAACAGATAAAAATCCCCTTGACATTCGAGTTTTATTTTTCAATAACGAAGAAAGTTCAGGTGCCTTTATAAAGGCTGAATAGGGAACTCCGTGAGAATCGGGGACGGACCCGCCGCTGTAATCGGAAACGACCGCTGCAATCATGTCACTGGCTGTAAAAGGCCGGGAAGACGCAGCCAGTAGGATGACCCGAAAGTCAGAAGACCTGCCTGGATTGTTGATGGTGATATCTCCGGTAAAAGATATGACCTGTTTTAAAATGGATAATAAACGGTATCCCTGCCCGATGATGACAGCATCATTGTGCAGGGATTTTTTTTGGGCCTGCAGATACGGATGAACCGGTTCACTGGGCGGGTCAATGAATCGAAGTCACTGATGTGAATCTGCAGTCAGCCTGCAAAAGGAGAAAAAGATGAAAGTGCGTAGATTGTTGTTTCCACTGGTGTGTGTAATGGTGCTGTGGTGTTCGTCGCTGACTGTCCAGGCTGCCGGCCACGGGCAGGACAGACCGGTAAAAAAAGGCATTCTTCTGGTGGCGTTCGGCTCCAGTGAGCCCTCTGCCCAGATTTCCTTTGAGAAAATCGGTCAGGCAGTTCAAAATCAGTATCCGGACATTCCCGTGCAATGGGCCTATACCTCTCATATCATTCGTCAGAAGCTGGCACGCCAGGGAAAACATCTGGATTCCCCTGAAGTCGCACTGGCCAGGATGATGGATGAAAAATTCACCCATGTGGCGGTTCAGTCCCTGCATACGATCCCGGGGTCAGAATTTCATGATTTGAGGCGAACCATTGAAGGGTTTAGACTCATGGGGGGCTTCACCCAGATTGTGCTTGGAGATCCGTTGATGGCCACCCAGTCAGATCTGGAAAAAATAGTGGCGGCGATTTTTTCAAGTATACCGGAACAGCGAAAAAAAGCGGATGCCGTCGTTTTGATGGGCCATGGAACCCATCACCCGGCCAATGCCTTTTATGCTGCCTTGATGTTCCAGCTTCAGCTTCAGGACCCGCTTGTTTATGTGGGTGTTGTGGAAGGGTACCCTGAAGTGTGGCTGATCCGGGATCTGTTGCGCAAACAGCGCGTTAAAACCGCTTATCTGATGCCATTGATGTCTGTTGCAGGGGATCACGCCAAAAATGATATGGCTGGTGATGATCCGGATTCCTGGACCTCTGTGCTGTCAGCTTCAGGCATAAACTGTATCCCGATTCTAAAGGGAACAGCTGAATTTGATGCCTTTGTAGCGATCTGGGTGGACCATCTGGCAGCGTCCCTCCGGCAGCTTGAATAATCAGTGCCGCCCGGACCTTGCAAACGGTCCGGGCGGTATTGAAAAAATTCAGGATTGACCACACAGCAGAGACTGTGATATGCTTTATACCATATATGGCCAAACCTATTGTGAGGTAGGGACGGAAAGCCACGGGTCTTGCGCAAGACAGCCGGGTTGCAGACACCAGTCAGGTGTGATTTTTCAACCGGTCTGCCATCCAGCGCAGGGCCGGTTTTTTTGTCTTTCCATACATGAGATTTCATATAACTGAAGAAGGACAAAGATGCAATGATCGAAGCCACCAGAAAACTGGATCTTGAAAACCTGACCATATTAGCGGTTGACGACATGAAAAGCATGCGCCTGACCATTCGCAAGATGTTGCGACACCTGAATATCGGCAAGCATCTGAAGTTTGCTGAAAATGGGCGGGAAGGCTTGAATGTTTTGCAGTCATCTGACGTTGATCTGGTGATTCTTGACTGGCGGATGCCTCTGGAAAACGGGGGGCGGATGCTCGAGAAGATACGAAACGATAAAAAATTGAGGGATCTTCCGGTGATCATGGTCAGTGCCGAGTCTGAACGGGATATCGTCATGGAAGCGGCAGAGACGGAAATTGATGGATATCTGCTCAAGCCCCTTACGCTGAACGCATTG
Source organism: Desulfobacteraceae bacterium (assembly GCA_011390435.1). The sequence continues at coordinate 22,885 of JAABSK010000013.1, forward strand.
GACAATAAAATCAGAATGGTGGTGGACCGGGTCAATTATCCGGATCGGTCGACGGTTTTGATCCGGGAAGCCAGAGCCCTTGAAGAGGCTGGTGATCTTCCCGGGGCCATTCGCAGGATCAAACAGGCGCTGGCATTAAAACCGTCGGCCTCGCGGCTGCTGCGGCAGCTGGGCCTGCTCTTCCGCCAGACCGGGCAAAATGAAAAAGCGGAAAACGCTTTGAAAAAAGCAGCAAAGGTCAATCTTCAGGATGCTACAACCCGGACGGTTTTAGGGGATATGTATCTTCAAAGGCATGATCTGGTCCGGGCCGCCCGGTATTACCTGGAAGTGCTGTCCCTGACCAGCCGGTTTTCGGAAAACGCGATACAGCTGGGGGAGTTGCTGTTGAAAAACAACCATAAAAAGCTGGCATTTGATCTTTTTTCCAAAGTGATCTCCCAGTCCAGGAAAAACATGGCTGATCGCCAGAAAATTGTTGATATCTGTCTGTCCTACGATGAATTTGAATTTCCGAAAATGTTGCTGGAAAGCATGATCAAAGAGTTTCCCAACAAATATGACATGGTTTACAAGGCCGGGGAGGTGTATGTGCTCAACGGTGAGATGCAAAAAGCGCTGGAACTGTTTACCCATGTTGAGCGCCATCAGTCCAGCCGTCTTGATGTAAAGCTGGAAATTGCAAAAATTTATCTGGATACGGATCAGGTATACAAGGCAGATGAGTATTTGAACAAAGTGCTGGTCAAAGAGCCGGACAATGTAGAGGCCCTTGCCCTGAGAAGAGCGATATAAGAGGATTAGACGGTTACCGGTTGAATCCGGCTTTGGCATGAAACATCCATGAAGCGCGATAATCGTTTTTGAGCCAGGTGCTGCTCGCCGGTGGTGTGAAAATGAAAAACCGGCGGCTGTGTTCCATCACACAATAAATCATGATCCGTCAGGACGCGTTTCGTCTGTATGGCGACAGCATCGGACGGATCAATAATCTGCATCCGGTCTGCGACGATCTGCTGTATTCTGTTTTTTAAAAACGGATAATGGGTACAGCCCAGCACAAGGGTGTCCACTCCTTTTTCCATCATGGGCAGCAGGTAGCCTTCCAGAAGTTCTCGGGCATGTTCAGAATCCTCCTCCCCTTTTTCCACCAGTTCCACAAGACCGTAACCCGGCTGGATAAAGACTTCTGTGTCTTTGGCATATTTTTCAAAGGTTTGCTTGAACAGTTTGCCGTTGAACGTGTTTTGTGTTGCCAGAACCCCGATCTTTTTTGTCCGGGTTTTCTGTACGGCCGGTTTAATGGCCGGCTCCATTCCAATAAACGGAACCGGATACCGGGAGCGAAGCTGATCAATGGCAACCGCTGTCACCGTGTTGCAGGCAATGACAATCAGTTTGCATTTCAGATCAAGGAGAAATTCAATGTTTTTTTGGGTCAGTGCCATGGCGTCTTCCATGGATTTTGATCCATACGGGCAGTTTCGGCTGTCTGCAAAATAATGGATGGACTCCAGTGGGAGCAGGTTCTGAATTTCCCGGACAACACAGAGTCCGCCGACACCGGAATCGAAGATGCCTATGGGCTGATGCTTCATAACACCTGAACGTTAAAAGGGGATATCGTCATCTGGAATCATGTCCGGACCACCTGCCATCCCCGGCTGAGTCTGTCCCTGGAACTGGCTGTTTGAAGACGGGTCAGATTTTGAATATCCGCCGCCGCCCTGGCCCTCTGATTTTCCACCAAGAAACTGGAAGTTATTGGCCACAATTTCTGTGATGTAGTGGGTTTGCCCGTCTTTTTCATACTGCCGGGTCTGGAGCCGTCCTTCAATATAAATCTGGCTGCCTTTGGACAGGTATTTTTCACAGATTTCAGCAGGTTTGCCAAAAACAACAATGCGATGCCATTCAGTTTTTTCCTGGCGGTTCCCGGTGTTTTTGTCGGTCCATTGCTCACTGGTGGCAATGGAAAAGTTCACCACTGCCAGTCCCTGCTGTGAATATCTGATTTCCGGATCCCGGCCGAGATTGCCGATGAGCATTACTTTGTTAAGACCTGCCATTTGTATTCTCCTGTTGTTGATATTAAGATGTATTAAGGTTTCCTGTGATCAATTGCACAAATATTTACCTGATTCAAAACCCGGT
>JAABSK010000139.1 GCA_011390435.1 Desulfobacteraceae bacterium
CGGTCTGGTGATTGAAACAGAAGCCTGTGCAAACCAGAGGGGGATGAATGGTCAGTGCCGGCTTCTGGGAACCCATATTGCCAACTCTGCCTACCACACCTATAATATCGACGTGCCCCATATGGCAAATGAGATGAAGAAATTTATCGCCAAAATTGAACGCCAGACCGGGTTGAAAAAAGAGGATTATGCTTCCAAACTGCTGTTCATGTCCCATGAAACCTATACGCCGGCCCGGGGCGGAAGTGCGGACGCAGAGGTGACCGCTTTGGAGACCGCTTTTGAGCAGCATCTGGACCATATCTGTATTTCAAACACCAAAGGGTTTACCGGTCATACCCTTGGCGCCGCCATTGAAGATGTGGTCCTGGTAAAAGCGCTTCAGAAGCGAAAGGCGCCGCCGATCGCCAATCTGAAAAAAATTCCCGCCCATTTTAAACGCTTGAATTTTTCAGGCCAGGACAAGATCGATGCTGAATACGGTCTGCATCTGGCAGCTGGGTTCGGCTCTCACTTTGCCTTTATGTTTGTGCAGCGGGTGGAGGAAAACCCGGTAGAGGGGAATGTGGCTTATGCCGGATGGCTGGAAAAGATCACCGGAACAAAAAAACCTGAGCTCAGGATCATCGACAATACCCTTTGTGCTGTTGCCGGAGATCAGCTGTTGGCGGAAAAAACAGTGTCGGAGCCGGAACCGGATGTTCCGCGCAAGGTGGCTGTTCCGGTGGTGGCTGAAGATGTGGCCCAATTGGATGCGCCTCAGCCGGCCCTGGCCGGCAATGCCATGGGAACGATCAAGTCCATCATTGCCGAGCAGACCGGTTATACGCCGGACATGCTGGAAGATGAGCTGGACCTGGAAGCGGATCTGGGCATTGACACAGTGAAACAGGTGGAGATTTTCGCCAAGGTTGCAGGCACATTTGGATTTGCCGTGCCGGATGATTTAAAGCTTCGGGACCTGAACACCATTGCCCGGCTGGGTGCGTATGTGTCTGCCAGGATTGGATCTGAACCAGCCGGTCCAGATACGGCTGCTCCGGCTGCGTCTGCTCCGGTTCCTGCGGCAGCAGAGGGAAAAGAGATTATTGATACGGTAAAAAAGGTGATTGCCGAGCAGACCGGTTACACACCGGACATGCTGGAAGATGAGCTGGACCTGGAAGCGGATCTGGGCATTGATACAGTGAAACAGGTAGAGATTTTTGCCAAGGTTGCAGGCACATTTGGATTTGCCGTGCCGGATGATTTAAAGCTCCGGGATCTGAACACCATTGCCCGCTTAGCGGATTACATCCGTTCCCGGACGGAAGCCAGTGCTTCTTCAGCATCTCCATCCCGGAAAACGCCGGTTGCAGATTCCGGCGGGAAATCGCCGGCATCCGCAGATCAGACCCTTCCGGAAGTGGAAGATCCGGCAGAGGTGTTTCCAGACCCGGCGTCGCCCATTAAACGGCTGATTGTCCGGACAAAACAAAAAGAGCTGCCCAGTTCTGTGAAAAAGGATTTTAAAGGCCAGAAAATTGTTGTTTCCCTGGACAGCCACGGATTTGCCAGAGAACTGATTAAAAAGATCCAGCATCGAAAAGGTCAGGTGGTGACCATCGGGGCAAAAGATGCAGATGTAATGGTTACACTGGATGATGCAAGTGCCATACAAAAACAGATTGATGATCTGAAAGCGGCCCATCCGGACATTACCGGCCTGATCCATCTGGCGCCGCTGGATGATTATTTTGATTCAAGCCGTGAAAGAATTGATACGGATGCTGCGCTGCAAACCGGTATCAAATCCTTTTTTGTCATGATCCAGCAGCTGTTTGATGTTCTGGGTCAGAAAAACAGCCTGATCAGCACCCTTTCCTTTGATTCAGTTGTTTTTCCCTACATGGCAGACGGCGGGCCGATTTATCCCCTTTTCGGGGGCATCAGCGGAATGCTGAAAACTGTGAACAAGGAATTGCCGGATGCAGTGGTGAAAGTGGTGGATTTTTCAGACAACGCCCCTGAGAAGCATGTTGAAAAGATCATTGATACGTATGTAAAAGAACTGCTCAGCTCAGATCCACAGGTAGAGGTCGGTTACAGGAAAAAACAGCGGTATGCGCTTTCCATGAAACCGTCTGTTGCAGACCGGACCGAAAAGATTGTTTCCCAGGGGGATACCCTGCTGGTGACAGGCGGGGCAGGGGGCATCACCTATGAGATCATCAAAAAAATGGTGCAGGCCTACAAGGTGAATCTGATTATCCTGGATATCAATGATATTTACAGCACAGACACAAAACTGCTGAGCAAGACCGCCACCCAGCCGGAACTGATGGCCATGCTCAAGGCAGACATGCCCGGAGTCAGGCCGGTTGAAATCAAGCGGGCCCTGGATCGCTTGATGCGGGTCAGACAATCCATCGACAATATTGAATACCTGCAGTCACAGGGAGTTCGTGTGGAATACCATTGTGTGGATGTGACCGATGCTGATGCGGTTCAGGCAGCAGTGAGCAGATATGACCGGATTGACGGTGTTTTTCATGCCGCCGGCATGGAGATGAGCCAGTTCATTCCCAAAAAGGAATTGTGGGCCTTTGAGCTGGTGGTGGATGTCAAAATCAAGGGGATGCGCAGTCTGCTGAGCGCCTTTGAAAACAGGGACTACACATACTTTTTTACCTTTTCATCGGTGACTGCCCGTTTTGGCAATGAAGGCCAGGTGGATTATACCGCTGCCAACGATTATCTGGGCAAGGCCCTGTTCCGGCAGAAACAGCTCCATCCGGAACGGACGTACAAGGTTTATGCCTGGACCGCCTGGGATGGTGTGGGAATGGCGACAAATCCCACGGTAAAACAGGTTCTGGAAGAAAGGGGAATTCAGTTTCTGCCCATGGATCAGGGCGTTCGTTTTTTCATGGCCGATCTTCTGGACCGCACAGAATCGGAAATGGTGTTCTCCGGCCTGGATTATTCATTTGACCGGGACGGTCTTTTAGGTGATCCTGCTGCACCGCAGTTTCCTTTTCTGGATACGCCTGTGGAAAAAACAAAAAACAGCATGGTCTATTCACGGGTTCTGGAGATCGAGCGGGATATCTTTCTGCATGATCACACCATGGATGGTGTCCCGCTGTTCCTTGGATCCACCGGTCTTGAAGCGATGGCAGAAATGGCTGTGAATCTGACAGGAGATGACAGTCGGGTGGTCGAGATGAGCCAGTTTCAGATTCCATATGGCATCAAACTGCTCAAGAACCGGCCCAAGGAACTGTTGATATCCGGCAGGACCGGAGAAAACGGCCAGGTTGAATGCATGATTCAGTCTTTGTTTCGAAATCCGTCCGGTGTTGTTGTTGGAGAGCCCAAACTGCATTATGAGGGCCGGTTTCTGATGGCAGACAGCCCGTTAAAGCCTAAAAAAATCAAGCTGCCGGCATTTTGTCCGGTTTCTTATGAAGGGGATCTGGCCACCCTGGTTTACAATCCCAAGCGCCTGTTCATGTTCGGGTTGTTCGGAACGATTGTGGATATCAATTCCTTTGACGGACAAACCCTGATCACCACGGTGAAGGATCACAGTCGAAAACCGTTTTTTAAAGGGGTGAATCAGCCGCAGTTTGTGGCAGCACCAGTGATCGTGGATGCCATGTTTCAGACCGGTGGTCTTCTGGAGTTCTTTACTACTTCCAGGACGGTTTTGCCGTACCGGATCAAAACCATGCGGTTTTACAGACCGGTTGACGTGCAGACACCCTATTACTGCATCACCCGGAAAGTCGCATCCGGTGAAGAGACCAACACCTACGATCTGACCCTGGTCAATACAAAAGGGCAGGTGTTCATTGAGGTAGAACATTTTGAGATGGTCAAGCTCAACCGGCTTGACCCGGAAGACCGGATTGCTGATCAGATTGAGTATACAGATTTAAAAACAGACAAAGTCGCTCAGGTTACGTCATAACAGTCCAGAACGATAAACCCGTGCAGTGCACAGCAGTTGCCGGCAGGCAGCTGCTGTGCATTTAATCCACCTGTATCACTTCAACTTTGTGTAAGGCATTCAGTGTATACAGATCGGCTCTGCGGTCATGCAGGGGCCTGACAGTTGCCACGTGCCGCTGCTGGGCCAGAGAGGAGAGGGTGAGCTCCGATACCAGTGCAGACTCCACGTTTGGGTCTGTTTCACCTTCCACGCCTTTTTCCGGAAAGGAAAAATCACTGGGCGTTAAAATGGCGGACTGGCTGTAATTGAGAAAAGAGCCTGCCGGAGTCTGCATGTTCCCCACATTGCCGGTCATGACCACATAGACAAAATTCTCCACTGCCCGTGCCTGGGCACAGAACCGTACCCGGTGATAGGCTTTTTTCTCTTCAGTATAATAGGGAACAAAAAGGACTTCCGCACCGGCCAGGGTCAGCAGGCGGGAAACTTCCGGAAATTCGATATCGTAACAGATCTGGATGGCGATGCGGGCAAACGGGGTTTTGAAAATCCGCAGCGCTCTTCCCGGCTGGATATTGGCATCCTGGCGTTCTGCCGGCGTGATGTGCAGTTTTTCCTGGGTGTAAACATGACCTGTGGGGGTGAAAAGATGGGCTGTGTTGTAAATATATCCACTCTCCTGCACCGGATGGGAGCCGCCGATAATATACAGATTGAATTTTTGGGCCAGCCGTTTAAACAGATCAATATACCGGTCTGTATAGTGGGTAAGAGCCTTGACCATGTCGCCGTAACTGGTCTCTTTCAGGCAGCTGAACATCTGAAAGGTGAAATATTCCGGAAAAATCAGAAAATGACAATGGTAGGAATCACTGAATTCCACAAAAAAGGTCACGTTCTTTTCCAGCTCTTCCCAGGATGCAACCGGTTTCATGGCATATTGTGCCGCACAGACCCGCATGCGGCGGGCCGGGTGTTTGACAGAGACAAACGAGGCGATCTTTTTTTTGGACAGATTGAAATCCGGATTGAGCATTTCCAGAAAGGTGCTGTAATTGAGACTGGATTTATCAATGGTGATATCCAGCTGAACCTTTTTGACCTGGTAGCCGGCCTTGAGATGGGCATTGAGGGCCTGGTCTCTGAGATTTCCCGCCACCACCTGCTCCACGTATTGTTCTGCACTCATTCTTCCGGCATAATCCCTGTATCCGGGAATGCGGCCATAGGCAATCATCCGTTTGAGGTTGTAGCGCTTGAGCAGGCCTTTTCGCCGCTGATACAATTTCATGGCGACCCCATGGCGGCGAAAGTCCGGGTGAACGCCGATATCCGCACCATAGAGCGTGTCACCGTCCGGGTTGTGGGTGCTGAAGGTTCCAGCACCGCTGATTTCATCCACGTCATACCAGTAATCATCGTCGATGTGTACGATCAGGGCCGTGGTGTATCCGATGATCCTGCCTTTGGCCAGGGCAACAAACTGTCCGTCTGGAAACGCCTTGAACTGCATTTCATAATGCCGCTGATCAAAGATAAATTCAGGCGGATAATCATTATAGACAGCCCTGCTGCATTCAATGATTTCAGGGATATCTGATTCCCGCCATCTCCGGGTGGTAATTTTCACCTGTTTTTGTGTCATTTCAGTGCCTCTTCATTTTTCAGCACATTGCGAAGAATCTTTCCGGCTGCAGACTGGGGCAGAGCACTCCTGAATTCGACCTGCCGGGGGACTTTATACGGTGCCAGTTTTTCCTTGCAAAATGCGATCACCTCTTCTGCGGTGAGGGAGTGGCCGGGTTTCACCACCACAAAGGCTTTGACCGTTTCACCCCGGTACGCATCTGCAATTCCCACTGTAACGGCTTCCTGGATCTTGGGATGGCGAAACAGGACTTCATCCACTTCCCGTGGATAAATATTGAAGCCGCCGGCAATGATCATGTCTTTTTTCCGGTCCACGATAAATAAAAACCCATCTTCATCCTGAACAACGATATCACCGGTGGACAGCCACCCATCCTTGAGCTGACCAGCGGTTTCCTCAGGGTTGTTCCAGTATTCTTTCATCACGGCAGGACCTTTGATGAGCAGTTCTCCCGGCTGGCCCCGGGCAACGTCTGTTTCGCCGTCTTCAAGATCCACGATGCGGATGTCGTTGTCCGGGGCAGGCACGCCGATGCTGCCGGGCTTTTTTTTGCCTAAAACGGGGTTGAAAACACCAAGGCCGGAGGTTTCGCTCATGCCCCACGCTTCGGTAATGAACACCCCGATATCCCTTAGCCGGTCGATCAGCTCCACCGGGCAGGGGGCAGCACCGGAATTGATCACATGGATTTTGGCGCCCAGGTCCACTTCACTGATTCGCGGATGATTCAGCAGGGCCGTCAGCATGGTGGGGACTGCGGGAAAGTAAGTGATCTCATCCACCTGGATCAGCAGGTCAATAATCTCGTCAGCATTGAACCGGGGAACCAGGATCATGGTGGCGGCATTGAACAGCGCCCAGTTGGCGATCAGATTGCCGTAAACATGATACAGGGGGATAATCACAAGGGCAGAACGGCGTTCCGGAGCGATAAACTGCAGAATCGGATACATCCGGGGGGAGGCCTGCATCACCGCTGCCAACAGATTGGCATGGCTGAGAACCACGCCTTTGGGAACACCGGTTGTCCCGCCGGTGAACTGGATCACGGCTGGATCATGGGTGTCCACTTCAACAGAGGGCCGGCGTTCATCTGTTGTGTCTGCCAGCAGTTTCCCAAAAGCATACCACCCGGACGGAGTGTCTTTTGGAGGGATTGTGATCTCTGTGAAAAAATCCTGCTGCGCCAGAATGACCCTGGGAATCTGAACCGTTTGAATCAGCCGGGCGACAACCGCCTGATTTGCTGCCGGCGCAATCAGCGTGGTCAATCCGGTATCTGTTGCAATCGCTGCAAGTTCTTCGCCGGTGTAAGCAGGATTGAGGTTCACCACGATGCCGCCACAGAACAGCACGGCATAATAACAGATCAGGTACTGTGGACAATTGGGCAGTCCGATACCCACCCGGTCTCCTTTTTGAATGCCGATGCCGGTCAAGGCATTGGCCATTTTCAGCACCATCTTTCGATACGCCCGGAAAGAAACCTGTTGCTGGTGATAATAAAATGCAGGCTTGTCTGGCAGGGCATTGGCCGGAA
>JAABSK010000140.1 GCA_011390435.1 Desulfobacteraceae bacterium
ACCCGCTGGGATTCATGATGATTTCAACAGACCCTGCCACGGTCAACTATGGGCACAAGCTGGTCTCTATCCTGAATTTCCTGGCTTCCCAGACCGCTATTGCCATTGAAAACGACAACCTGTACACCCGTATCCAGCACGCCAATGCCTACATGGCAGACATGATCGAAAGCATCAGCAACGGAATCATGTCCGTGGGCATGGATGGCCGGATCTCCATGATCAACAAGAATGCCACTGCCATCCTGGGCATCAGAGACAAACAGATTATTGGAAAACCCTACTCCCAGGTGGCAGGCAAACATCTGACAATAAAACTGGACAACCTGTTCACCCTGATTTCCACCCGGGGATTTGCCGCTGAAATCATGGTCAACCACCGCCCTTACCGGGAAGTGGATATTACCGTAGGGATTACGGCCTCCTGCCTCAGGGACAGGCATGGCAACACCATCGGCATTATCTTTATTTTCAGGGACATGTCTGCATCACGGGAAATTGAGCGCCTGACACGGCTGGATCAAATCAAATCCGAGCTTGTCTCCAACGTTTCCCATGAACTGAAAACGCCCCTGAGCATCATGAAATCTTACACAGAAGCCCTGCTCAAACAGGTGGAGCCCAACGATCTTGAAACACGGAAATCCTTTTTATCGGTCATTGACACCCAGATCGATCACCTTTCCCTGATTGTCACCAACCTTCTGGATCTGTCCCGTATTGAATCAGGCAGCTTTACACTGGACATCCGGAAAATATCCCTGAAAACCGTTGTTCACTCGGTAATTTCCGTTCTCAAACCCAAGGCTGCCCATATTGATATCATCACGGACTTTGAAGAGGATCTGCCGGAAATCGAGGCTGACGAGGAAAAAATACGCGAAGTTCTGATGAACCTGATTTCCAACGGGATCAAATTTTCTCCCAAAGGGGGAATCATCCAGATCAGCGTGGAAAAACAGGACAACCACCTCTCAGTCACGATATCAGATACCGGAATCGGCATCCCGGAAGACAAACTCCCTCATATATTTGAAAAATTCTATCGTGTGGACAGTTCAGATACCTGTGAAATTGAAGGCACCGGACTTGGACTTTCAATTGTACAGCACATTGTCGAGTCCCATAACGGCAGCATATCAGTTGAAAGCAGCCTGGGAAAAGGCACTGCCGTGATGGTTCGCCTGCCCGTCACAAGGAGTTGATACATGGAATATAAAAAGACCATTCTCATCATTGATGACATGAAACATATCCGCAATATTTTATGGTTTACCCTCAAACAGGAAGGGTATCGCCCGCTGCTGGCCAAAGACGGTGCCCAGGGACTGCAGCTGCTGTTTGACAGTAAAGAGAAGGTCGATCTGATTCTTCTGGATGTCATGATGCCGAAAATGGACGGATTTGAAGTCCTGACCCGGATTCGCACCACAAACCATACCCGCTCCAAAGTACCGGTGATCATGCTCACAGCCAAAGCCCAGAAAGAAGACGTGATCCGGGGAATGAAAACAGGGGCCAGTGACTATATCATCAAACCCTATACGTTTGATGATCTTCTGGCGAAAATTCAGAGCCTGATCGGCTGAAAAAGAGGGCGGGGTTACTGCGGTTTGGTCCAGAAAAAGAGGATAAACCGCCGGGGATGCTTCATATCCGGAAGAATGCAGAAATGTTTTGACAGATTAATGTGGTTCAGCATGCTCATCCCGTCAATGCCAAGCGTTCTGACAAGGGTCATCAAGGGCTGGCTGTCCTGAATGCGGCTGTATTCTTCCAGATCCTTTTCACTGACAAACACTGTCTTTTTTCCCTGGTCCGGCTTGAGAATATCAATCTTGTTGGATTTTACCACAACGGTCCAGTCTTTATCCGGCACTTTCAGATATATTTTTTTGTCTTGATACACCGCCTGGGTCAGACTGTCGAACAATTTCAGATCCCAGCCGAATTCAAAAAATACCGGATTCTGGAGCAGTTTGTTGACCATGGCTGCAAAACGGTAGTGCGGATATTCTTTTAACACATGGCTGAAAATATCTGCGCTGCTGACGCCTTTGCCGCCCAGTCCCTCTTTTGACAGGCCAGAGGCGGAAAAGACAAATTGCGTAAAAAACTCAAATTCGATTTTCAAATCTCTTGGATTCTGGTTTTCCAGTATCTCAAAAAGAAACCGGGTCATCTGATCGGTCAAAACTGTCTGAAAACAGTTTTTATCACCGGATACCAGGCGTTTGACAAATCCGTATTCCATAACCGACCGGTGCACAAATTTCACCATCCCGGATGGATCCTGAAAAATCAGGGATTTCAGATCGCTGGAAAAGGGATGAACTGTGATACCCTGCTCCTGAAATTTCTGGACAAGCTCAGCGTGACGGATCATTTCCGCTTCCCGCTCTTTTCGGCCAAGATAGATATCCACTGCCAGCTGCAGCACAACATTTTCCAGCTGACGTTTGTCAGCCCAATGGGGTTCTTTCTGGATCCATGCAGCCAGAATTTTCTCATACAGCTCTGTTTTCAGATGGGTGGTTCCCTCTTCCTGGAAAATCTCTTTGACATAATCCAGTGTGAACAGATTGATATGGGTCAGGGGAGTGGTGTCAATAAACTCCATGACCCGCTTTTTCAACGGGCCTTCAAAAATAGAAAACTGCCGGCTCACACACTGTTTCAAATCTGACTGGGTAAGCGGTGAAATATAGATCTTTTGAAAATCGTGGAACTGGCCCTGTTGCCCCTTGCCTGCGCCGATGCGCGCATGGCCCCTTTTAACAGGCATTCGCAGGTCTTTGGGAAAAAACGCAATCGTGGATGTCAAAATGACATTCCGGTATTCCCGGCCCATTTCAAGCAGCGCTCTGACCCGGTCAAGACGATTCTGGGAAGCGGCCACATCTTCATCAAGTCCATCCAGGAACAAAACGCTGTTTTTCTTGTCCGAGACCCCCAGAATCAGTTCATCCACTTTCGGAGCTCCCATGGGAACCAGAACCAGTTTAATCCTGGCAGATGAACGGCGCCGCAAGTGCTGGATGTAATAGTTCAGGGCAAAGCTGGTCTTTCCCATTCCGGAATCTGCCAGGATCAGCAGATTCCGTTTTGTGAACCGGTCCAGAAATGCCGTGGTGAAAACAGCCAGATCCTTTCGGATCACCGCCCGGTCACGGGTGATAATCCGGTCTTTAAACGGTGCAGTTCCCTGACATTTTAACGGCACATAAAACATCAATGCCCGCTTGACAGTCACTGGATCGTAATGATGGCTGCGGATGAGCAGGCGCATGCTTTTCAGATTTTTTTGATATCGCCAGAACGGATAAAAAAACGTCTGGATTTTCCGGAGAACAAACACCGCCAGCATCAGCAGCAGCACCGCACTTAAAATTGTTAAAAAAAGTGACGCCATATGGGACGAGATCCTTTCAATGTTGCCTGACGATAACGGATTTTCCACCCAAAATCAAACATTCTGATCGAAATTGTTCAAAACCGCCAGAACCCTTTTTGCCAGCTCTGTTGTCATCCCTTCCAGCTGTGACATTTCGTCAGGGGACGCGGATTTCATCCGGGAAATTCCCTTGAAATGTTTGAGCAATGTTTTTTTCCGCTGCGGCCCGATACCGGGAATATCATCCAGCACCGACAGGACTGCCCGTTTTTCCCTTCTGCTGCGCTGAAAAGTGACGGCAAAACGGTGGGCTTCATCCCGCACCTGCTGAAGCAGGTACAGGGCTTTTACAGCCTGATTGGCATTCAGGGGATTGGACCTTCCCGGCACATAAATTTTATCTTCACTCTCATTGGCAGCTTCATTTTTTTTGGCCAGCCCCACCACAGCAAACCGCCGGTCAATGCCAAGATCGTTCAACACCGCCACTGCCATTCCCAGCTGGCCTTTGCCGCCATCCACCACCACCAGATCCGGGTGAGGCATCTGGGACTGCGATTGGGCAAACCTGCGCTGAAGCACCTGGTACATGCAGGCGTAATCATCCGAATGATCGATATCCCGGATCATGAACCTGCGATACGCTTTCTTATGGGGCCTGCCGTGTTTAAACACCACCATGGATGACACTGGATCCTGGCCGGACAGACTGGAGTTGTCATAACATTCAATCCGTTCCGGAAGGGTGTCCATCCCCAGCAGATCCCTGAGCATGGATACGGCTGCCTGCTGTTCCGCTTCCTTGAGCAATCGCTTTTCCAGTTCTTTTTCTGCATTGGCCAGCGCCATCTCTTTCAGACGTTTTTTTTCGCCCCGCAAGGGCACATGGAGCAACACCTTCCGGCCTTTGCGCTCGGTAAGAATGGCTGCCAGGGCATCGGCATTTCCAACAGGATGACTCAAAAGAATGGATGTCGGCAGAAAAGCGCCATGCCGGTAATATTGTTCACAAAAGGCGGACAGTATCTCATCCGGCTCCTTGAACCCCAGATCAACGGGGTAATGGGTGGTATCGATCAATGCGCCTGAACGGACCACCATGACCGTGACCACAGCCCGTCCCTTGCCTGCGGCCACCGCAAGAATATCCCGGTCTGCCATATCCGGACTCACCACCACCTGGCGTTCCATGATGGTTTTCACCGCCGCAAGGCTGTTCCTCATCTGGGCGGCTTTTTCATAAGCCAGTTCTTCAGCATATTCATGCATCCGGGTTTCCAGTTTTTTCACCACCTGCCGGGACTGTCCCTTCAAAAACAAAATCGCGTCTTTGACCTGTTTGTGGTATTCTTCTGATGAAACCGCATTGCAGCACAGCCCCAGACAGGCCTTGATCTGAAAATTCAGACAGGGCCGGGAACGGTTTTTAAACTGGGTATTCCGGCACTTTCTGAGTTTAAAAATCTTCTGGATCTGCCTGAGGGTCTGGTTCATGCTGTGGCTGGAAGAATAGGGCCCGAAATACAGTGCTTTGTCATTCTGAATCCGGCGGACCCGCTGAATGGCCGGATAGGGTTCGCTCATATCAATACGCAGCAGGGGATAGTTTTTCCCGTCTTTCAAAATGACGTTGTACTTGGGTGCATGGGTTTTAATCAGGGTGGATTCCAGGATAAAGGCTTCATGCCCGGAGGCGGTGAGCACCAGGTCAAAATCCTTGATCATGCCCAGCAGTGCGGCGGTTTTGGGATCATGGTGTTTTTTTTTAACAAAATAGGCTGCCAGCCGCTTTTTAAGATCCACTGCTTTTCCCACATAGATCACTTTTCCGGCGGCATCCTTCATCAGGTATACTCCCGGACTGTGGGGAGCCTGCTGATATTTTTCCATCACTTCAGGCGTGTGCATCTCTGTATCAACCCTGTTTGATCTTCATCAATTGCCGGATTTTGTCCCTGTATTGCGCAGCAGTTTCAAACTCCAGATCCTGCGCCGCTTTTTTCATTTTATACTCCAGCTCCCTGACCAGCTCTTCCAGATCCACTTCCGGACCGTCATAGGCTGCGATCTCCTCGTTCACAGATCCGGGCGCCATCTCAGGAACCTCCCGGCCGGCATAATCAAATGCGGAAATGGTTTTCTGAATGGTGGCCGGAACAATACCATGCGTTTCATTATATGCCATCTGGATTTTCTGTCGCCGCCGGGTTTCCAGAATCGCTTTTTTCATGGATCCGGTTTCATGCTGGGCATACATGATCACCCGGCCGAACACGTTCCGGGCTGCCCTGCCGAAAATCTGAATAAACGACCGAAAAGAACGCAAAAACCCTTCTTTATCTGCATCCAGAATGGCCACAAGGCTGACTTCAGGAATATCCAGCCCTTCCCGGAGCAGGTTGATGCCGATGAGGACGTCAAACAGCCCCCGCCGAAGATCCTGGATAATGTCCATCCGCTCCATGGTATGAATATCCGAGTGGAGATATTTTACCTTAATCCCCAGATCACTGTAATATTCCGTCAGATCCTCGGCCATGCGCTTGGTCAGGGTGGTCACCAGCACCCGTTCGCCAGCCGCCACCCGCTTCATGATCTCCTCGTACAGATCATCCACCTGGGTGGCGGCATCCCGGATTTCCACCTCCGGGTCCACAAGTCCTGTGGGGCGGACAATCAGCTCTGCCACCCTTCCCCGGGCCTGTTCCAGTTCGTAATCCGCAGGCGTTGCCGAGACATAGATCACCTGACGGGCCCGCTGCCGGAACTCCTCAAACTTAAGCGGACGGTTATCCACAGCAGACGGCAGGCGGAAACCATGCTCCACAAGAGTGGTTTTCCGTGAATGATCACCTTTGTACATGGCTCCCAGCTGGGACACAGAGATATGACTTTCATCAAAAAACAGCAGATAATCCTCCGGCAGATAATCCAGCAGTGTTGGCGGGGGTTCGCCCGGCTTTCGGCCGGTGAGGTGACGGGAATAATTTTCAATCCCGTTGCAATATCCGATCTCACCCAGCATTTCCAGATCATACCGGGTGCGCTCATCCAGGCGCTGGGCCTCGACCAGGCGATTCTGGCTGTAAAGGACTTCCAGCCGCTCTTTAAGCTCTTTTACAATGGATTCAATGGCCCGTTTCCGGGTCTGCTGACGGGTGACATAATGGGATGCCGGATAGATCACGATCTGCTCATGGTGGCGAAGGACATCGCCCTTGAGCGGATCAATCTCGCTGATCGCTTCAATGGTATCCCCGAAAAAATCGATCCGCACCGCCCGGTCTTCCTCATATGCCGGAAAAATCTCCACCCTGTCACCCCGCACCCTGAAGACCCCGCGGTGGAAATCCGTATCGTTCCGGGTATACTGGATGTTCACAAACCGCTCGAGCAGGGTTTCTCTGGAGATCTCCATCTCTTGAGACAGGGTCATGCGCAGGTCAAGATAATCTTCAGGCGCACCCAGCCCGTAAATGCAGGAAACACTGGCCACCACAATCACATCCCGCCGGGCCAGCACAGACCGTGTGGCAGAATGCCGCATCTTGTCGATCACCTCATTGATGGAAGAGTCCTTCTGAATATAGGTGTCGCTGGACGGGATATAGGCCTCAGGCTGATAATAATCATAATAGGAGACAAAATATTCCACACAGTTGTCCGGGAACAGTGACTTGAATTCATTATACAGCTGGGCGGCCAGCGTCTTGTTG
>JAABSK010000141.1 GCA_011390435.1 Desulfobacteraceae bacterium
CGGACATGGTTTTTTATCTGCCGGTGGAAAAAGGATTTCAGTATTACTTCCGGGTGCAGGCCGTAAAAGGGAACCAATTGAAAAGCCCATATTCAGAAACGGTTCAGGTTGACATTCCTTAAAATGGATCAGCACATTGCATATCTGAGTATCGGATCCAACAAAGGAGACAAGAAAAAAAATCTTGAAGATGCCATCTGCCTGCTGAAAACCCATGATACTATTGAGGTTGCGGCAGTATCACGGTTTTACAGAACCCAGCCCCAGAATTTCACTGACCAGGACTGGTTTGTCAACGCTGCGGTGAAAGTTACAACAGAGCTGGACGCCCTGGATCTGCTGGCGGAACTTAAGGCTTTGGAACGTTTTCTTGACAGAGACGGAAAGCCTTTCCGGTTTGGCCCCAGAATCATTGACCTGGATATTATTTATTTTGATGACATGGTGGTGGATACCGGCCATTTGCAGATACCCCATCCGAGAATGCATGAAAGGTGCTTTGTATTAATCCCCATCTGTGATATAGGACCGCAGACGATTCATCCGGTGCTGAACGTGAGAGCAGATGAATTATTGAAAAGAATAGAACAACAGGAGACCCAGAAGGTAATGCTTCTGGACGAGGAGGAGTAGCGTGAAATTTTTTATTGATACAGCCAACATTGATCAGATCAAAGATGCCAGTGATATGGGCATGGTTGACGGTGTTACCACCAATCCATCTTTAATTGCGAAAGAAGATGGTGAATTCAAACAGATTATCGCTGATATCTGCAAAATCGTGGATGGCCCGGTCAGCGCGGAAGTGATCAGTCTTGAATATGATGGAATGCTCAAGGAAGCCAGAGAACTGGCAAAAATTGCCGACAACATTGCCGTTAAAATTCCCATGACGGTTCCTGGTCTCAAAGCGGTTAAAACACTGACTGCAGAGGGCATCAAAACCAATGTCACCCTTGTTTTCTCTGCTTTGCAGGCCCTGATGGCGGCAAAAGCCGGTGCCACCTTTGCCAGTCCTTTTGTCGGTCGTCTGGATGATCTGGCTCAGGAAGGGATGAACCTGATCGAAGAGATTGCACAGATATATGCCAACTATGATTTTGATACCCAGATCATTGTTGCCAGCATCCGGAGCCCGCTGCATGTTCTGGATTCAGCACTTCTGGGCGCAGATATTGCCACCATTCCCTATGGTGTGTTGAAAAAACTGGCCTCTCATCACATGACCGACAAGGGGATCGACGCGTTTCTGGCGGACTGGAACAAAAAAAATGGATAACCTGGAATGGTAACTGGGCAGGACAGACTCAAAACCCTTTTTCTGACGCCTAATTTTATCACCATCTCACGGATTGCTGCTGTTCCGGCGGTGGTGGTGCTGTTGATGTGGGATAACCGGGTGACCACCCTGTTAGCAGCAGCACTGTTTTCGCTGGCTTCGATCACCGATTATGTTGACGGATACCTGGCAAGGACCCGGGATTTGATTACGCCTCTGGGAAAAATTCTTGATCCTTTGGCAGACAAACTGCTGGTGTCATCCACTCTGATCATGCTGGCGGCCCTGGGGTTTATACCGGCCTGGATTGCCTGCGTCATTATCGGAAGGGAACTGGCCGTGACCAGCCTGCGGTGTGTGTTGATGGAAAATCGCCAGGATGTGGCGGCTTCCTGGCTGGGAAAATATAAAACCGGATTTCAGATTGCCGCTATTATTCCATTGACCATACACGATACATACGTTGGCATTAATTTTAACGGGATTGGCCAGTTTTTCCTGTACGGTGCTCTGCTGTTTACCGTGTGGTCGGGTCTGGATTATTTTATAAAGGCCAGAAAATTTCTGACAATTTAAATTTGATATTGACAAAAAAGGTGATGGCATATATAAATTTCTTTTGTTTGCTGAGCGGGAATAACTCAGTGGTAGAGTGCGACCTTGCCAAGGTCGAAGTCGCGGGTTCAAATCCCGTTTCCCGCTCCATTTTTTTTGCCTGCCTTTGATTCAATCTTGCAACAATTGCCTTATTTTTCAGTTCTCTCCTTTTTTGATCCCCATCTTGAGAGCCACGTTTGGCGCTGTGAATTCAAACAGGGTCGTTTATTTTTCTTTTACACCTGTTGGGGGGGTTGCAATTTGGTTTTTCTTAGCATAAGGATGCTCAAAACACCATACAAGATGGTCTATCGTTCAAAAAAGGAGGCTTGTTTGCAGTCAAAAGAAAAGATATTATGTATCCTTAAAAACCGGCTGCCGGCTGAATGGATGGCCCGTACCGCTGTGAAGCCCATGGACCTGGCAATGTTTACCCGACAGTGCACCCGGGCCGGACACGCGTTTGTACTGCGGACCCGGGCGGAGAATGATCCCGGGTGGCAGCAGGTCATTCCCTATATTGTGCTTCAGACACAGGACCTGGGTCTGACTGCTGTCTACAACCGCCAGGGAAGTGAGAAACGGCTCCATGACCTGTGGTCCCTGGGTATCGGTGGTCATATCAATCCCCGGGATCAATCAGATTCAAAGGATTCGTTCCAGGACATTCTGATATCCGGCATGACACGGGAACTGGATGAAGAGCTGGCACATCGGCCGGCAACGGATCAGCCGGTTTTTTGCGGCATCATCAATGAAACCGTCACCGATGTGGGCCGGGTCCATCTGGGGGCGGTGTTTCAGATACGCACGGCATCTCCTGAAACCTATGTGCCCGGGGCGGAGCTGTCCCGGTTTCAATGGGTGGCCACACGCAAACTGGCGGCACTGAACATGGAATTATGGTCCACACTGGCCCTGGACCTGTTGACCCGGGGACAATAAAATGCGCCATATGCCGGTTCCTGCGTGTCTCATTTGTCCGAAGACTCAGGGATCTTCTTGAGCACCTTGCCCATCACCCCGTCCTTTTTTTTGAGCACCCTGGATCCCCGGGTGATTTTGCACAGACTGATGCCGTATTTGTGTGCAATTTTACGCTGGGGCAATCCTTTGTAAAGATCCTTGAGAAGTTTCCAGCGCAAAGTGAGATCATCCAGTTCCGCCGGTGTGAAAAGGTCTTTGAAAAACCGCTCCAGTTCATCCAGATCATCAATGGTAGAAATGACATGTAACAATTGCCGGTCAATGGCCATGGGGCCCCCTGTTTTCCTCAAACGACTGTACCTGATAAGTGGACACGGCCAGGTCACCCCCCTGCCAGGCATGGGCATCCAGGCGCGCCTTCAGGCAAAGCTGGGTTAAAAAGGATTCCGGATCAGGCAGCTGTTCCCATACCTGGGGCAGGAATGTGGCCCGGTGCACTCCTTTTTCGACAATCACCCCGTCCTGGAACGGGGTGATCCGGGCCAGAAGATCTCCGGGGTCGGAATACCGGATCTTTTCAGGCCGGGACAACAGGCTCACCTCGATATCGATCTCTTTAAATTCTTCGGGTGTGAGGGGGGCAAACCGGGAATCATCAAATGCGGCATGCAGCGCGTTTTCCTGCACCCCTTCCAGAACGGTTTTCTCAGGTTCGATATTGCCGATGCATCCTTTGAGCCTGCCTTTTTTCTGAAGGGTGACAAACACCCCTCTTTTTTCTTCAAGCAGGCCAGATGGGATATCAGACAAATCCGGGCCGACATTTTTTCCTGCCGGCATTAGTTTTCGGGCAATCGCGGCCCTTGCCAGCTGCACCAGTTTTTCCCCGAATATCTGTTCTGTTTTTTTATTCATAACCCCTTTTTCCAATCCATGGCATTCTTACCGAAGAGGTCTTCGGCACCAGACCGAACAGTTACGCTGTTCGTCACTTCGAAGTGAGATTCTCCTGACCCTGCCCGGCAAAATACTGCTGAACCAATTTCTGAGCCAGCCCGGCATAGGTATCCGGGGTCAGGCGCCGCATCCGCTCTTTGACTGGCGAAGGCACTTTTTCAAGACTGTCCACAAAGGCATCCAAAGATTGTCTGTCAATTTTCCGGCCGCGTGTCAATGTTTTGAGGCGCTCATAGGGGTTTTCTTCGCCAAATACCCGCATGGCTGTCTGAAATGGTTCTGCCAGCAGTTCCAGATTGTTGTCCAGGTCGTGCTGAAGGACCGATTCATCCAGGTCCAGCTTGGACATTCCCTTGATGGTGTTTTTCACACCGATAAAAAAATAGGCCAGCGCAGACCCCAGACTTCTCAAAACCGTACTGTCACTTAAATCCCTTTGAAAACGGGATTTCTGGAGTTTGACGGCCAGATGCTCCATCATTGAAATGGCCATGCCCATATTGCCTTCACTGTTTTCAAAATCGATGGGATTCACCTTATGGGGCATGGTGGAGGACCCGGTTTCTCCCGGGGCCACCCGCTGTTTAAAGTATCCCAGGCTGATATATCCCCACATATCCCGGTTATAATCGATAAGGACCGCTGCCGCCCGGACCAGGGAATGAAGCAGGCATGACAGATACAGGTTCGGGTTGATCTGGGTGGTGAACAGGATCGGTTCCAGATCCAGACAGGAAGAGATGAACCGCCGGGATGCACTGATCCAGTCAATATCGGGAAACACAAAATAATGGGCGTTGTAATTGCCTGTAGCCCCGTTGATTTTGGCCTGGATCCGGCTCTGTGCCAGCACATCTTTTTCCTGACCGAGACGCCAGGCAAAATTGACAAACTCCTTGCCCATGGTGGTGGGGGTGGCGGGCTGGCCATGGGTTCGGGACATCATGGGTATGGCCTGGTAAGCCAGCGCTTTTTTCTCCATTTCCTGGATACACTGCCCCATGAGCCTGACTGCCAGGTCTCTGCCCTTTTTCATCATCAATGCGTAGGCAATGTTGTTGATATCTTCGGAAGTGCAGGCAAAATGGACCCATTCCCTGATATCGGAAAATCCGAGTTCATCGAGTTTGTCTTTGACAAAATACTCCACCGCCTTGACATCATGGTTGGTGGTTTTTTCAATGGCCTTGACTTTTTGTGCATCCTGGATGCAGAAACGGTCCACAATGCTATCCATTGCATCCAAATTTTTTTTTGCAACCGAAACCAGTTTCAAATCAGTGACAATGAATTTAAGCCATTGGATTTCCACCTGAACCCGGTGACGGATCAGGCCGTATTCACTGAAAATATCCGCCAGTTCCTCTGTTAACCGGGCATACCGGCCATCCAGAGGCCCGATTGCGTTTATGGTTTCCATACACAGTCTCCATGGACAATTATAAATATTGATAATTATTTGACATTCCAGAACAAATTCATTACATTCACCCCAATTTGAATTTGCTGTATACAAATACCAGACTGCCGGGGAATTGACAATCCCAAATCCATGCCGGCACGTTTGTAAAAAATGACACCAGAATCAGACAATACCTGCGGGAGTAAAATTTTATGGCCCTGACCAAAACAGTTATTACGGAACAGATACAAAACCGCCTGGACCTGCCCAGAACAAACACATATGAAGTCATGGAAGCGCTTTTGGAAATCATCAAGCAAACCATTGAAAACGGCGAAGATATCATGATCAGCGGGTTTGGGAAATTCTGTGTCAATGAGAAAAAAGCCAGAAAAGGGAGAAACCCAGCAACCGATGAAGAGATGACACTACCGGCCCGGCGGGTGGTGACCTTCAAATGTTCAGGAAAACTCAGAGATCTCATAAACGCCCGGAACATCACTTCCATATAACACACGTTCATTACCCATTTTTATCAATTTTTATCAATGAAATTTTTGATAACGGCAGATATCCATGGCAGCATCAACACCTGGATGACGCTACAGGCCCTGATGGAAAAACAAGATATCCTTGTGGTGGCCGGGGATCTGTTCGACACCCGTTACGGCCATTACGGACACCCGGATTTTGATCCGGAAGCCATCAGAAAGGACCTGTCAACAACCAGCAGAACCGTTTACTATGTTTACGGTAATTGCGATGTGCCCTCTTTTTTCCCGGGTCATGACCAGTCCTTGACCTTTGTTGTAAAAAACAGAACCATATTCCTTCACCACGGATATCCCCGGATTCAGGCACCTTCTGATACTGACATCATCATTGAAGGCCATACCCATATCCCGGTGCTGGAAAAAAAACATGACCGGATTTACATGAACCCAGGGTCTATCACGCGCCCCAAAAAAGGACCGGCGACCTTTGGCATTATGGATGACGCCCGTATTTCCGTCCTGGCGCTTGAAACCGGGACACCGCTGATGACCCTGGATTTATAAGCATTCAGTACTGCGCCGAAAGGACATGCCATGACCGACACCCGCTTCATCCCCATTGACCTTGGGAAAGATCCGAATCAAGATGCCTGGCTCACTGCTTTTTTTCTTGAAAACCACATTGATCCGTTTGCATACCCATATAAGGTGGGAACTGTGGAGCAGATTGAATTCATGGTGTATCTGGTAAATGATGAGCGGTACTTTCCCTGTTCGGATGAAATGTTCACTGCCATCATGTCCCGATCCTCTCAGGCCTATCTGCAACAAAGGTACAAGGCAGCCTATGACAAGGTCATCGAGATGGTGGACAAATTCATCGATTCTTCTTATGACCGGCAGTTTCTTACTGCCCTGATCCAGATCAAATATGAACATGAGATTGAATCCAACCTGATCATCCCGTCCCGTCTGGAAAAAAGGCTGTGTAAAATATTTTTAAGCAGAACCCATATCGAAAACCCATATTCCCAGGAAAAACAGCTTGAAAACAAACGGGCGCAAGCAATTTTAGATTCCAAACCCTTTAAGAAAGCCTTGAACCATATTGACGGCGCCATTCCGAACCTGGACAAATTTTCTTTAAGTTCCCTGCGGAAAAAGATCAAGGAGATCGAGCTGCAACGCCTTCTGACGTTGTTTTGTGCCCAGGATTTATGGTGCGGGAAACCTAAAGAGACGCCCGCTTCAGGCCTGTTTAAAAAATTGTTTGAAACCCCTGTTTCAGGCAATGGCCTGTCTGTGCTGATGGATCTGATCCATACCCAGAAAAGAAAAATACTGTGGCTCACGGACGAGTCCGGCAGCGTGATGGTGGACATTGCCATTGCCAGATTTCTGGCGGAACTGGGACATATCGTCATTTT
>JAABSK010000142.1 GCA_011390435.1 Desulfobacteraceae bacterium
CATTTACCCTCATACGGGGCCACAAGCTTCCGCGTAACGCTCTGTGGCAAAAGCGTGATGCCGGTGAGGACGATTTCTGTTATTTCACGGCATTCCCCTTTAGCAGGAAAATCTGGCGGCTTTACCTCTGGCAGTTCCTGAGGCGGCGTCTGCTTGCCACGCTGTTTGTCCAACAACAATTGCTGCTGCAATCGCTCCTGCTGTTCTCTCTGGATTTGCTCTGCGGCACGATTTGCCTCGTCAATTTCAACCTGGGTTTGCGCCAGAGCAGGTGCGCCTGTCAACAAGCAAAAAATCAGAAAAACCAACACCAGAAAAACAAAATACGCCAAAAACCGATCAACAATTCCATTCATTTTGTGCTGCTCCCAAAACTTTTTTCCACCCACCCCAAAAACAACAAAATCGTAACAAAAATTTCCCAATGCGTGTGAAGGCTATGGATTTTACAACAAAATTGCAAAGAAAATTTACGTGAAAACCAGTGAAAAAAGAGAGGCAACAGGCCTGTTACCGATGTTTTCATCGAATCAGATGTTTATCTGTTTTTTAACTTTGGGGATTTTCGATACGTTCTTTAGCAAAAAGCAGACATTGCTTCCATCCGACTTACAGTGGGGCTTGTTGGCACACCGACACCGGCTTTAAAAGCCGTGTGAAGCGGTTGCGATATTCATTGGGCGACAATCCGGTATTTTTTTTAAAGAGCTTGCGAAATGAGTTGGGGTCTTCATACCCCACCTGCTGTGTGATTTCATCAATCGACTGCATGGTTTTTTCCAGGAGCAGCTTTGCCGACTCAATACGGATCCGCTGGAGATAAAGGAGCGGAGAATCACCAGTGGCCATTTTAAAACGGCGCATGAAATGGCGCTGGCTGAGCCCCAGATCAGCGGCCAGGGATTCAACGGAAATGGATTCCGTAAACTTTTTTTCCATGAAGTACTGTGCTTTTTTAACGATATTGTCGGTATGGTGTTTCTGGTAATCAAAGATGAAGTACGGTGACTGACTGCGACGGGGTTCCATCAGCAGGGCTTTTGCGCAGATGGCAGCCAGTTCTGCATACCCGAATTTTTCAATCAGGTAAATACATAGATCCATATAAGATGTGGCTGCCCCCGCACAGATGAAACCGCCATCTTCCGTCAGAATACGTTCCGGTTTCAGGTTGACATCCGGATAGAGCTTTTGAAAATACCGGGAAAATTTTAAATTTGTCGTGGCTGTTTTACCGTTCAACAGCCCGGTTTCAGCCAGCAGAAAGGTTCCGGTACAGCTGGAGCCGATCAAAACATCCTTTTTGTGATGCAGACTGATCCAGTCAATGATTTCTTCTGGCACACGGCCGATGAATTTCAGCGGGGATAAAAACCCGGGAATCAGGATGAAGCTGGTGACAGTGATGTCATGGATGGTGCCGTGGGGAACGATCGTGACATCCCCCTCTCCCTGAACGGATTTTCCGTCAAGAGAGACAATGTCCCAGGAAAAGAGCGAGCCAGCGGGAGAAAGCGCCTGATCCAGCTGATGATAATACCGGTTGGCAATGCCAAAGGCATCAATGGGGCCGTAAATTCCGGATGCTGCACAATTTTCAAATGCGAGCAGGGTGATGTGTGGCACTGTTTCTCCTGGCAAAAAGTCTTTTTTAACCTGTTTTTTGTCAAATTAGCCTCTTGTGAATGGGGTGTCAAGTGGTAAAATACGTCAACGTCATGTAGAATGGAGAACAGCGACCATCATTTTTAAGGAGGCAGTATGAACGATCCACTATTTAGACCCATTACCATCAATAAACTGGAAGTAAAAAACAGAATTTACCTTCCAGCCATGCATCTGAACATGGCAGTTGATTACAAAGTAACAGACCAGATTGTCAATTTCTATGCGGAGCGGGCTGCCGGCGGAGCCGGTATGATTGTGGTGGGCAATGCCACTGTGGATGACGTGGCTGGAAACAGCCTCTATATCGGCGCCCATGACGACGATTTTATTCCCGGCTTGACGCAGCTGGCAGACGTCATCAAGAAAGGCGGCGCCAGAGCAGCGGTTCAGTTGAACCATGCCGGGCGCTACTCTCATTCCATGCTGATGAACGGCAAACGACCGGTGGCACCGTCTGCCATTCCGTCGCGGCTGACACGGGAAGTGCCTGACGTGCTGGACAAAGAAGGAATTGACCGGACGGTTGAAGCGTTTGCAACATCTGCTGCGCGCGTGAAACGATGCGGATATGATGCCGTGGAAGTCTTGAACGGCACCGGCTACCTGATCAGTGAATTCTTATCCCCGGTCTCCAATACCCGGGACGATGAATACGGCGGAAGCTTTGAAAACCGTATCCGGTTCGGGGTGGAGGTCATGACTGCCGTTCGAAAAGCTGTGGGCCCGGATTATCCGGTGATTGTCCGGCTGGACAACAATGATTTCATGGAGGGCGGTCAGCGCCAGGATGAATTGACCGAGTACGCAAAGATTCTTGTGGAGCAGTGCGGCGTTGACGCGCTCTGCGTAAAGGGAAACTGGCACGAGGCCCGCGTTCCCCAGATGACGCCCAATGTTCCGAGAGGAACCTATGCCTACCTGGCCCGTAACGTGAAAGATGTGGTCAATGTACCTGTCATTGCCAGTCACCGTATTCATTCTCCAGACGTGGCCCGGCAGATCATTGAAGACAATTTCTGTGATATGGTGGCCATGGGCAGAAGCCTGATTGCAGATCCTTTTATGCCCCAAAAAGCCCTGGAGGGACGGGAAAACGAAATCGTTCACTGCATTG
This sequence comes from Desulfobacteraceae bacterium, assembly GCA_011390435.1. The sequence goes on from JAABSK010000142.1 coordinate 2,783, forward strand.
CCTGTTGTCAGGGCTGTTTTGACTCCATTTTTCAGCTCAAACCGGTTAAATGCCTCTGCAACCCCAAGGCAGGGCGTGAAGTGCAAAAAATTACTGAAACCGTGGCCATACCCAAAAAGGTCATGATCATCGGAGGCGGTGCTGCCGGCATGAGTGCGGCGCTGGCTGCCAATGAAAAAGGACATACCGTCTCGTTGTACGAAAAAAGCGGGAAGCTGGGCGGCCAGCTATTTCTTGCCGCCGCTCCCCAGGGTCGGGAAGAGTTTCTTGAACTGGCAAAAGATTATACCACCCAGATCGGTTTGAGTAAAATCAATGTCCATCTGAACACGGTTGTGGATGAAGCCTTGCTTGAATCAGAAAATCCGGATATGGTTATTCTGGCGACCGGTGCAGCTCCCATTACACCGCCGATTAAAGGTGTGGATCTGCCCCACGTGGTTCAAGCATGGGATGTGCTTCTGGACAAAGTCCCCACCGGCCAGAAAATTGTGGTGATCGGCGGTGGGGCTGTGGGTGTTGAAACTGCCATGCACCTGGCTGAAAAAGGAACCCTCTCCGGCGATGCCATTAAATTTTTGCTGGTTAACAAGGCAGAAACCCCGGAAACCCTCTATGATCTGGCCACCAAGGGATCAAAAGAGGTGGTGATTATCGAGATGCTGGGCAAGATCGGCACAGGTATCGGCAAAAGCACCAAATGGGTCATGATGCAGGAGATGTCCAGTCAGCGGCTCTCTTCCAGGACCGGGACAACCGCCCTGGAAATCACGCCCACCCATGTCCGGGTCAAAACCGGTGACAATACAGACGAGATTCCGGCAGATACGGTTGTGCTGGCCGCCGGAGCAAAACCGGTCAACTCACTTGAAGCCCTTCTCAGTGCAAAAGGGATTGCGTATAAAACCGTGGGGGATGCTGCAGGCATCGCCCTGGCATTTGATGCGGTTCATCAGGGATTTGATGCAGGAAGAAGTATCGAATAAAATTTGAATCTCATCGGTTTTTATGCGGTACGTTCCCCCTTTTAACAGACAGCAGGCAATCCGGTATTCTGGATTGCCTGCTCAGATCTTGATGATTTGCTGACCTTTGTATCTTAAAAAAAGGATTGGGAACAATATGCGAATCGCAGTTATTTCAGACATTCATGGCAACCTTGAGGCCTTTACAGCGGTTCTGGATGATATTAAACACCAGGCCGTGGATACCATTGTCTCTTTAGGGGACAATATCAACTATGGGGCAGATTCCGAGGCAGTGATTCAAAAAATGACTGCGCGCAGGATACCATCGATTCTAGGCAATCATGAAATGGCCTGTATCAATGAAAAGGTCTATCGCTGGTATATCGGGGATGTGAAAAAATCACTGGACCACACCCTTTCCAAATTGTCTTTATCCTCTGTAGACTATTTAAAGGGTTTGTCTGTCACGCTTTCAAAGCACCAGGCGTTTTTTGTTCACGGATTCTGGCCGGATTCTGTCCGGCATTACCTGCATCAAATGTCCAGCGCTGAATTGCTCAGCACGCTTCAACAGATCCAGGAATCCGTCTGTTTTATCGGCCACACCCATCGGCTGGCCCTGGTCTTTCACGTCGGGGGCACCCTTCATACACAGCCGTTGAATCACGGAAAGACCGCGCTTGAAAAAAATATCACATATATCATAAATGCCGGCAGTGTGGGCCAGCCCAGAGATGGGGATCCCAGAGCCAAATATGTGATATGGGATACGATTGGTCATCACCTTGATACCCGGTATGTGGACTATGATAATCAAACTGCGGCAGAAAAAATACTCGCAGCAGGCCTCCCGTTGAAATATGCCCAGGCAGTTTATCCGTTTATATCGAACAGACCCCTTTGACAAAATTATAGTCAAGAAGATCACTGCAGGTGACACATCCCATCTGAGCATCCACTGTCCAGGCAGATTTTTTTGATCGGGTATCACTGCTCCACAACCATTTTTGCACAGGGTCGAATACAGGCTCCATGCAAAAATTGTCACCTGACAATGGGAGCAGCAAAGACAGCAGCTCGTTGATGGTCGGCATGCGCCAGTTCTGGTGGCCGCCAAATCCGGCATCAGACAGTGCCTGAATGTACTCCCCTGCCTGGTGCCACGGCAAGGGATATCGAGACCCGGACTGCTGCCAGATCAGACCGGTGGCATGATCAATGACCAGCAGCCCGTCTGTTATCTGAAATTCATTTTCACGATAGACCGCTGGCTGGTGAAGGTCATCCAGGTCAAAAACAGCCCTGGCGTTTTTGGCCAGGATTCTGGATGGTTCAGACCGAATCTGTTTGATCGGGTCTGTTTTCTTTCTTTTCCGGAAATCATTCCCAGGGTCAGGGCATTCATTTTCTCTGGCCGCTTTATGGGACAGTAAAAAGGCCTTTAACTCATCAGACATGGCATCTGCCGTTTGAAACCGATCCGCTGGATTGGGGGCAATGGCCTTGAGAACAAACCGGTCACCGTGATGATCCAGCAGCCCATTCAACCGGCTGGGCAGGAGTGGATTTTTTTGAGGCAGATGACCGGTCAGCATCCGATACAGGATCACACCGGCGGAATACAGATCTGCCCTCTGATCTACTGTTTCAGGAGAATCGGCCTGTTCAGGAGCGGTATAAAACGGTGTGCCGATATCAAGCTTTTCTGCCTGAAAAGAGTGTTTTTCACCTCTTCGCCTGGAAAGACCAAAATCAACAATCTTTATGACCCCTGTATCCGAGAGCATCATATTGAATGGTTTGATATCCCGGTGGAGAATGTCTGCAGCATGCAGGCAGGACAATCCCTCGAGAATCTGGGTCAGATAATGGCAGGTTTTTTCAATGGACACAATCCGGGTTGGCCGGTCTGCCCAATAGGATTCTCCGATAAGCTGCCCCAGGTTGCGGCAATAGTATTCCATCAGGTAGAACAGGTCCTGATCTGATTTTTCAAAACTCCAGATGCCCACCACATTGGGATGTCGGATATTTGCGATGACAGAGGCTTCATGAATAAATGTTTCTTGAAGCCATGGCAGTCCAACCTTTTTGACGAGAACCGGGCTTGGGGCGAACAGCTTCAAGGCTGCGGTTTTTTCAAGTATCGGGATGGTGACTCGAAAAACACGGCCCATGGTACCGCTGCCCAGAAGGGCATTGATTCGATATTTACCGATATATCTGCCAGGGGTATTGTCCATTTACTGTGTCCTCTTTGTGCTGGTTCATGGTTTTGCGCCTTTTTTTACTTGGTCGCTTAAATAAAAAAGAATGTCAGGTTTTGATCCAGCTTTTTTCAACCCCAGGATTTTGATTCCTGGCAAACTAACGAAAAATGAATTTACAGAAAGACCTTTACATTATTATTGAGATTTAAACAAGAAACATGCTACGGATAAATCTTAGATTCTCAACGTTCGCCATATCAAGATAACATTAATGAAAAACCACCCTGGAAGAAGATATTATGTTTAAAGAACTCGAACTCGGTCCAAGGCAACGTACGACCGTTGCCGCTGCGATCACGATGGGAGCAGTGCTGGTACTTCTGGCAGTTTTCGGTGCGACCCTGTGGGGACTGACGCGCTTTGTCGGTGCTTTTCAGAATATATTGCTACCGCCCATTGTTGCGGGGATTCTGGCGATGCTGTTACGACCGTATTACAGCTTGCTGGTCAAGGCCTGCCGCGGATCCCAGGCCGGGGGACTGGTTCTGTTTATTCTTTTCGCGCTCATTCCTCTGGGAGTCTTTATCTGGTTTGTCAGCGTTTTTGCAGGCACTCAATTGCTCCAGCTGTTCGAAGACTTGCCGTCCATGCTCAATGCCATGCTTGAGACGGGTCGTTCTCTTTGGCCGCAAGTCGCGGCACTGCTGGAGAAGTACGGGCTGATGTCCGAGTTTGGCGACCTGCTGCAGGATCCCATGGAAATGGTGGCCAACGTGCTCCGGGCTTCGTGGGAACGCATGCTGCAACCCATTGCTCAGATGTTTCAGTCTGTGGCGGGATTGTTTGCATGGGCAGTGCTTCCACTCTATTTGGCCTTCTTTCTCAAAGCGAAACCATTTGAACCTGAACAGATCAGTGAATTTTTGCCGTTCCTGAAGAAGGAAACCAGAGAAGACACGATCTATCTGTTCGATCAGTTCATCGGCATTCTCCTGACGTTCTTCCGTGGCCAGATCATTATCGCCTTGGCCCAGGGCGTACTTTTTGCTATAGGATTTACCCTGGTTGGACTTCCCTACAGTATCTTTATCGGCATGATGCTGGGGCTGCTCAACATCAT
>JAABSK010000143.1:0-2139 GCA_011390435.1 Desulfobacteraceae bacterium
GCATCCTGATGTCATTAAACTCAGGACAATGATTAACAAATTAAAAATAACGATTACGCATGATCAGAAAACGGTAGAAAAAACAAAGCCTAAAAGCTAACAGCTAAAAGCTTTCATGCTTTGTTGTGCCCGCCAGGGCATGGGCGTAACTTAGATTTTTTGTACCGAAAATCTGCCCTGTTTGCCTGTTTCAAATCCCGGACCATTATTTCAAATCCCGGACCCTGATGCCTCTGGATTCCAGTTCGGTTCGTATTTTATCGGCAAGGTCCCAGTTCTTTTCTTTTCTGGCCTGGTTCCGCTGTGCGATCAAAGCGGTTATTTCTGCATCCACTGGCGTGTTGTCAAATTCAAAAATGCGGAGCACCGTGTCAATCTTTTTAAACACATCCACAATTTTCACCACATCTTCCGGAGAAATCCTTTTTGCATCAATAAGGGCGTTGATATCTTTGACTGCTTTAAAAATTGAAGCCATGGCAACCGAGATATTCAGGTCGTCATCCATTGCTGATGTGAATGCTTTGTGAATGCCCAAGGCCAATTGGTCAATATCATGGTATTTTTTGCCTTCTTTGACCTGAAACAGGGCCTGGCAGAAATTATTCAGGCGTTCCAGTGTCTTTTTGACCTGTTCCAGCTGCGTCGTTGAAAATACAATTGATTTTCGATAGTTGGTCGATAGCAGCCAATAGCGTATCTCCCGGTATGAAAATCCTTTTTCCTTCAGATAGGAGATGTTTAAATGCCGCTTGTCTTCATCAATTTCCTTGTCATTGAACAGCACAGGTCCGCAATGCATCCAGTAATTGGCCAGAAGACTACCTGTGGCCGCCTCTGTAATGGCAATTTCGTTTTCATGATGGGGAAAGATCAGATGCCGTCCGCTGGTGTGAATATCAAAATTTTCACACAAATGGGCCATGGCCATTGCCGGGCATTGGATATGCCATGAAGGAACAATATTTCCCCATTTGGTTGTATAGGACAGTCCTTTTTTCAGATCCTTGAGTTTGGAACGCTTCAACAGGGTAAAATCCAGGGGGTTGCCTTTTTCATAATCTTCGAGATCAACCGTGGACCCGCTTTTGATTTTATCGAGATTCACGCCGGACAGCCGTCCATATCCCGGCAGCCTGGAAATATCAAAATACACAGACCCAAATTTTTCATATGCCAGGCCTTTGTTCACAATTTTTTCTGTCAGGGCGATCATCTGGTCCACATGTTCACTTGCCTTAGGAAAGACGCTGGCCGGTTTGATCCGCAGATTTTGCAGATCTTCCAGAAACCCTTGGATATTTTTCTCGGTAAATGTCTTCAGGTCTTCCCCTGATTTGTCTGAACCCTCGATGGTCTTGTCATCGATATCGGTTATATTCATCACATGGTTTACATCATATCCGCTGTATTCCAGATATCTGCACAGCAAATCAGAAAACACGAACCGCCGGGCCTCCCCAAGATGCATTCTTGCATGCACCGTGGGCCCGCAGGAGTAAATGCCCACAGTTCCCCTGAGATTGGGGGTGAAATCTTCCTTTGTATGGCTCAGGGTATTGTAAAACTTCTGGGTTCCCCTTCTTTTTTCAGTTAAAAACAGACTGGTGCTCAGGTATCTTTCACCGCTGTCCGGGAAAATGGTGACGATGGTACCGCTTTTCATGGTTTCCGCCTGTTGAATGGCTGCGACCATGGCAGCCCCGCTGCTCATGCCCACAAAAAAACCGTTTTTTGCCAGGAACCTTGCCATATCAAACGCGTCTGCATCATGTACATTGACAATGGTATCCAGCCGTTTTTTTTCATAAATGCCCGGGGCATAGGATTCTTTCATGTTTTTCAACCCCTGGATTTTGTGCCCCAGAAAAGGCTCCACGCCCACAATCTGAATATCCGGATTTACTTCTTTTATTTTTCTGGATATTCCCATCAAAGTGCCGCTGGTTCCCAGGGTGCTGACAATCATGGACACCTGCCCGTCTGTCTGGGTTAATATCTCTTCGGCCGTACCATGATAATGGGCCATCCAGTTGGCGTCATTGTTGAACTGGTCCACATTGAAATAGGCTTCCGGATTTTCGCGTGTCAGGCGATAGGCTTCTTCAATGGCACCAGCCGACTGGCGACGGATGGTGC
>JAABSK010000143.1:2149-6184 GCA_011390435.1 Desulfobacteraceae bacterium
GCTGGGGGTCAGAATAATTTCAGCACCCCTGGCCAGCAGAATCTTTCGTCTTTCAAGACTGACGGATTCGGACATGGTCAACACCAGTTTGTATCCTTTCAAAGAGCAGACAAGTGCAAGTCCGATGCCGGTATTGCCGCTTGTGGCCTCGATAACGGTTTTGTCTTTTGTCAGTTCTCCGGATTTTTCAGCCTGCTCGATCATATACAGGGCAGCCCTGTCCTTAATGGAGCCGCCCGGATTGAGAAATTCCAGTTTGGCAAAAATTTTGACATCAGGATTTTTATGGCCCAGGTTCACCTCAACCAGCGGGGTATTTCCAATGAGATCTAATAATGGATGGCGCATGTCTGTTTTTCCTGTGGGGTTATTTTTTGCTCCTGTAGTAAGCAGGTCCCTTGCCGATGAGCCGCGGATCATTTGATTGGTAGATCACCCGGCCGTTTTTGATGGTTATTTTTGGATCAACTTTGTAAACAGGTGCTTTTTCAATAGAAGGCAGTGTGGGCTTTCTTGCGGCAAATGCGTCATACCAGAGGTTTTCAATAAACATAAAGGACCGGGGATTTGTGCCGCGTCCGATATTAAGAAAATCTTTAAGCCGCTGGTTCACCACAACGATGTTTTTCATGAAAACACTGTTTCCGCAGGGGAGAAACCTGGGGTCTTCACTTTCCTGCAGGATGCGTATAACCCAACCGGACGGATAAAGAAAAGCATTGTGGTGAACAAACCCAAGTTGTGAAGTGACAAAGCTGATCGGGGTGCTGCCATAAAAGACATTTCCCCCCACTTCGATATTTTTTGCCTCATAATTGCCTACTGCCGGCCGGAACCATTTGTACCCTGTGCTGCCGCCAAGATTGATTCCCCGTCTGCCCGCATGGATAAAAAAACTTTTTTCCACCAGGATATGGTGGGAACCGCCTTTGATCTGAACGCCGTTTGCCTGGGAAAATCCATTTTTCCCTTTAAAATAACACCTGGTAACCTTGCCTGATGAACACCCTACAAAATCAATACCGCTGCCGCCCCAGCCCAGAAATTTGCAGTTTTGAATGACAAAGTGCCGTACCCCGCTCATCTTAAGGGCATCATGATTTCCCACAGGGCCGGTATCTTCTATCACCAGGTTGTCCACCAGAATATTGGTTGAGGGCCTTGTAATACCGCTGCCCGTATTCCCATCATGAATATTCATCCCGTTCTGCCCGGCACCTTGGATTTTCAGGTTGCGCAGGTGCACATGGTTGCACCTGCTCAGATTAAATCCTGTATTTCCCCCCATAAAAACCGGCGGGTTTTTGGGATCTTTTCCCATGATGGTTACTGGTGCATTTTTGGTGCCGTTCAAATTGTCTATGGGAATGCCCCCGGCATATTTTCCGGGTCCGATCTCAAGGGTGTCTCCCGGCTGCAGTTTCTGCAGCAGTTCGGATATCTCCTTTATGCTGCGGGCTTCATATACTGCGGCCCAGGCTGGATTTTGAAAAAAGAAAATCAGGACAGCAGAAATGAAAATGAAAAAACCGGCTGGTTTTACCTGTGTGTACATCTGCCTGGATATCGCTGAAAATCGGGGTTTCATTTATTTTATTTTTTCCAGTGCTGCGGTGATCTTGTTTCGGACCCAGGGAAACGGTTCTATCTTTCGGGCATGTTCCAGCAGCGGCACTACATCATTTGTTCCCACATTTCCCAGGGCTTCTGCGGCATATCCCCTGAAATTCTCATCAAAGGCAGTGGTGAGCCACGCTTTCATCCGCGGAATGATGGCGGTATCTCCCAGCCGGCTCAATGAAAGCGCGGCATGGTGTGTCAACGGCCAGTAGTCTCTGTCAAACTGTTTTCGCAGGGCAGGGATCAAAGACGGATCTTTTGTCTGACCGGCGGCCAGAGCTGCCGCAACCAGGGTATCTCCGTGTTCCTTGCGAAACCGGTTTTCAAGCACCATGCCGATAACTTCGGCAGCTTCCGGGCTGTTTTTTCCAAGCCTGCCGATCACCCGGACAGTGCCGTACCGAGGTCCCCAGTAGGCACTGCACTCTTTGCTGCGCAATACCTCCAGCAGACCCGGTAAAAATTCCTTCCACCCGGCTTCCGCTGCAATATACCCAATCACCGTGCCTCCGATACACCAGGATAATTCTTTTCCCCAGCCCTTGTCTTCTTTGTCTTTTCCTTTGCTCCAGTGAACCTGTATACCGTTTTTGTCATGTAAAATATCCAGCAGGACCGGGCGGGCCTTTTCAGGATCAGATCGGTACATGCCGGCAAATGCCAGAAATTTATTGTTGTGACTGCCTTCTTCATAGGCAAGTTTCTTGAAAGCATCAAAACTTTTGGGTTCCGCCAGCATGACGGCTTCCCGCAGCATACGTTTGAACCGTGCAGGATCCTGGAGGGCTGAGAGTATCTTTTCCGATGCAGGCAGATCTTTTTCCAAAGGCTGGCTGTTCCACCTGCCGGTGGTCTGGTCAAAGGGAGACAGAGAACTGTCCTGAATATATTTTGACGGTGCTTCCTTGACCAGGGTATGGTTTCCCTTTCCGGCGGCCGGCACAGCCTCAATTGTAATAGACCGGCACACGCAGTCATTCCATTTCATTCCAGCGGCAATGATCTCATAGGTAAAAGGGGTCTGTTCAACACGGGTCACATTGCGCCGCTCTTTTCCTGAAGGGTCATCCCAGACATAGGTGACCATCAGTGCCTGCCCCGGGTCGATGGCGCCGCGCACAGTAATCTTGTTTTTTCCGGGATGCAGCTGGGGCAGGGAATATATATTGAGCTGCACCGTGTTTTCAAAATCGATCGCTTCCACCCGGCAGTCTTCAGGGCGGCCGGCAGAGACCATTTCCAGCTGAAGCTGGTAGGCATACCTGCCGAATGGAGAGACAAAATCATCGGGCGGGGCAGGGCCTTTTTCCGAAACCGCATATTTTTCGCATATGGGAACCATGATTTCATTTTGCCCCACAATATCATCCGGACAGTCCCAGACGGTTTTCCAGGTCTGCCCTTTGTCAACGGATAATTTCAAGCGAAGCAGGTCTTTGGAAGTTCTGCGGAAAAAATTGATGCGCACCGCAGCGTCTGAAATGATGTAGGGGATCCGGAACTGCCAGGTGGCAGCCGCTGATTTTCCTGCTTCAAGCGGCTGCAGCCGTCCGCTTTTCGTGTTGACCGGCTGTCCGGCAAGGCCTTTTTCCCAGTCCGGCCCGGAAAGATCAGGAACATAGCGCCATATGCCGTTGCCGTAAGTAAAAGGGAAATACGGCCCGCGTTCAGCCGCCGGCACCTTCTGCGCCATGCCTTTTCCCGTGGCAGCATTGTCCTGAAAGGGTTTTTCCACATTTCCCCATAGCCGTGTAAAAGATTCACCCTGCCGAAAAGCCAGTTCCATGCGGTGGTCGTTGAAATAGATATGACCATTCCCGGGCAGGCCGTACTGGTAATAAAAGGCGTACCACTGGGTGGACAATTCATCAAGGCTCAGCAGCCGCTTGTAGGAATCGTGCCAGGCCACGGCACTGTGAGACACATCCAGACCATGCCAGCGCGCGATTTTGTCATAATCTTCATAATGCAGGCCGACAATGGTGTGACTTCCCCGGACAACCTTTTCCGCCCGGTAACCAAGGGCACGCCATACCTGTTCCACCACCCGGGCCTGGCCCCCGCACCAGTGAACGCCGTACACATTCAGCAGCTTGTCTGCCTGGCCCACCCAGGGTTGGCCCATGACATCAGGGTTCAGCCGTTCCGTGGGGCACCCTTTTTTGTTGTTGTAAATCATCCAGCGCCGCACCCACCGGTATACTGCCAGCGCTTTTTCATGATCTGTTTTGGCGTTTGACAGCCGTATGGTATCACGCCCGAACCGCCGCGGATCTGAACCGTCCGGCCATCGGTCGCAGCTCACCCAGACATCCTGGGCAGCCGGCTGCGGGCACAAAGAAACGTTCGGGGTACGTTCCGGGGCCCTCCAGTATGCAGCATCAGGGCTTATCTGCACATCGGACCAGATCTGCT
>JAABSK010000143.1:6194-7031 GCA_011390435.1 Desulfobacteraceae bacterium
CACCACACCCTCCCGGGCAGCTGCCCTCCCGGGTAGGCACACGGCCAGAGACAGTATCATACAGACAATAGCGGCAATCCGCCATGGAGGGGCTGGGTGAAGCATCATTTATTCTCCCTTTGGGGCAAGTGTTACAGTTGCTGCGCCCTCTGTCTTAAACCGCAGGGTACCTTCCGGACTGGTGGTCATGAAATTTGTTCCACCAGAAGTTCCTGTCACAGCATATGCGGCACTGGGTTTCAAATCAACCAGCAGGTGTTCATTTTTGCCCTGTGGCGCCGTATAGGATACCCCGCCCTCAACCATTCCTTTTTGGCCGAACAAAATGACATGCCCGCCAGTAAAAACGCCGGTCATCTTTTTGCGGTCCGATGTAATCACTGATGTTGGCGGCATGGTACTGGTTTTTGTGTCTGTGATATGCAGCACATGCAAAAACACATCAAACTTTTTTTTGACCTTCGGAGACACTTCAATCCGCCAGCGGCCCGCATCCAGTCTTTTAATGAGCACATCCGCTTTTTTAGAATCCATGGTGCGGTTTCTGCCATCCCACCAGGCCTCATAGCCATCACCGCCGATTCTGTGCACCCTGGTTTCTTCAGGGAGCAGGGTCCGGATGAACAACCTGCCCGGATCATCCGGATCAGGCGGTGTGAGCACGCCATCTCCCCATGTCATCTTAATAGTGCCGCCCTCGAAGGTTTCCATGTGCCCCGGCACCTCGGCAGACACCAGTTGTCCCTGCAGCACTTCCGGTTTTCCCTGGAAATGACACACCCATGCCTTGCGCCAGGCAGGATCCAGTGACTGCACCCGGTCAAAAACAACCAGGCT